>CACXHF010000023.1 GCA_902767305.1 uncultured Eubacteriales bacterium | reverse complement strand
TTTTTCTTTGGACTGATCCATGAGATTTTTCTAACCTCCTTACAAAATAAACCGCTTGGTGCTATCAAGCCATTCGCGATTATATCACAAAAAAAATTCATTGTATATAATTTAACAAAGTCCTTGTTGAAAAACTAAGAAAAAGCAGGCGCAAAACCGGCAGTTCCCTGAACAAAAATCATTTTTTCCGTTGAATTTCCCGTAATACACTGTTTCTGCCGATCTCCTCTGAAAAAAAGTCCGGGCAGTGCCCGGACAGGTTCATGCCGGCGGTACACCGGCACGCAGATAATCAAGAAATGCCGCAGGAGTCGGTTCAGGAAGATCCACCGTTATTTCCGGTTCCAGAATATCCCCCAAATAATGTGCATCCGAGGAGTGAAGGATCACTTTACCCACCTGCGGAGTATGTGCACAGGGAAGTGCACGCCAGACTTCAACAGCTGTAAAGCCCAGTTCCTCAGGCATCATTCCCAGATTCACCAACAGGCCGTTAGACCCCCTGTTGATATGAGCTGGAACAGGAACCCCGCCCATCTCGCGAATACGCACTGTCAGTTCCGAAAGCCGGAGGTCCGACGCTCCGATGAGGAGTGTATCTTCCTCTCCGATCACCTGGTCATCCTCATCCATGATCAATTGATTCCCAAACAGTTTTGGTTTGTTTTTCTGTCTGGGCATATGCGGCTTCAGAAAAGTTGAAAACTCCAATGCCGCGTCCACAGAAGGAAAATAACCGAGCAGATGCACTTCCTCTTTTGTTGTAATCTCCATCCCCGGAATCATACCGAGTCCGTACGCCTCGCAGATTTTGCTGACTGTCGGCAGGTTTCCCGCTGTATTATGGTCAGTAACTGCAATCATCTGCAGTCCCTTAACCACTGCCATGCCGCAGATATTGGCCGGTGTCATATCATCGCTGCCGCAGGGTGATAAGCAGGAATGAATATGAAGATCCGAATAAAACAGCGCCATGATCAGTTGTGTCCTGGAACTCCCCGGGCAGACATCCGGCCACAGATTTCATAAGCGCTCAGCGGGGATGAGAGGACTACCATTTCCTCATCCACAGCCTTTTTCAGGCTCTCTTCTTCCATGTCGATGTTTTCTGGCAGAATAATACATGCCATCTCGGACAGAACGGCTACTGCCACAACGTTCATATGTGTCTGTACAGTCACCCATGCCATTCCGACATCTCCATGTGACATGACCCAGCTGAGCAGATCACAGACGTAACCGCACGTTACATCCCGTTCGGTTGAAACAGCCGGAGTCAGATTTTTTGCCTCAATCAGCGACATCAGTTCAGTAACAAGCATCGTATTCTCTCCTTCTCAGGCCCGTTTTTTATCATTCAGCACCGCTGCATTCCGGTATCCCCCGGCTATTCGCGCTTGGTCTGGGCCAATTCCACCATTTCCTGAGCCATAACCTTGAGTTTTTCCTTCATTATATGGATGCAGTCCATCTCATTGCAGTATCCCCTTACGATATCCTCCGCAAAAGACCGGCAGGTAGGTGAACCACAGGAACCGCAGTCGTAACCAGGCAAGCGCTCGATGATCTCATTCATCCGCACCATTTTCCGCATGGCTTCCTGCATGTTCTCATCCAGTCGAATGGCATCCTTGGGTTCAATCTCCTCATCATTCTTTGTAGGATACTTGTTAAGCATGGACGTAGGAACATCCTGATCCGGATGAACCTCAGGCATCTGCTTGACCATCTGCCGGATCGTATTTTTGGCCACATAGTTGTTTTCAAATGTCAGAGGTCCACCCACGCAGCCACCCATACAGGCATTTCCCTCAAAGTAGGTGAGATCCATCAGCTTATAGTTTTCCACCTCTTCAAGAACTCGGATCACATTGTCAATACCGTCAACGGACAGGCTGTTCCCAGGGCATACCGCATTGGCCTCACCGTCCGACGTAGACCAGGCGACACCGTACTTGGTAGAAGGCTGGAAATTCGGATCTTTCATCATCTTTTCCACATAGGGCAGCAACAGACCGTATATTTCCATAATGGAAATAGCTCCGTCCACATCCGATTTTTTCTGCCCGATGGGACGCCGGATCACGGTCATTTTTGCCGGACAGGGAGTGATGAAAAAGCAGCCAACCTCCTCCGGCTTGCATCCGTGTTCCTTACAGAATTCTGTTCTGGCGATGTTTGCCGCCACCTCCATCGGCTGCCGGATATCCACAACGTTTTCAATCAGATCCGGAAAACGAACCTGAATGAGTCTGACCACTGCCGGACAGGCAGAGGAAATCAGCGGCTTTGGCAATCCGGGCTGTTTTAGTTTCTCACGGATTGCCCGGGTAACCACATCCGCTCCGCGTGCCACTTCAAAAACATCGTCAAATCCGATACATCGCAGTGCCTCTACAACATATTCCGGTTTCTGAAGACCCCTGAACTGTCCATACAGGGACGGCGCCGGAAGTGCAATGGAATATTTGAAACTCTTTATCATGCTCAGAGGATCAGTCACCGCCACTTTGGCATGATAGTCACATACACGGATGCATTCTCCGCAGTCGATGCAGAGCGAGTCAAGGATGTGTGCTCTCCCGCCGCGGACACGAATTGCCTCTGTCGGACAGTGCTTGAGACAGTTCGTGCAACCTTTGCAAAGCTGTTTTGCAAGGCGTACGGAATGATAGGGTCTCTCCTCCAAGATACTCACCTCACTGTTTGCAATAAACGGCTGTCATGCCAGATGAAAACGCATCGTAATTGTGGTTCCAACCCCTACTGTGCTCTCGATGTTAAATTCATCTGCATTCCGCTTCATATTCGGCAGGCCCATACCGGCACCAAACCCCAGCGAACGTGCTTCATCATTCGCCGTTGAATAGCCTTCCTTCATTGCCATAGCCAGATCAGGAATTCCCGGTCCGACATCAGCCGAGACCAACTGCACGGCATCTGGGAAAACATTCAGTTCCAGTTCACCACCCAGCGAATGAATTACCAGGTTCAGTTCCACTTCGTAGGAAGCAACTGCCACGCGCCGCAGTACATCTCCTCCGACACCCAGCTGTTTCAGCTTGCGCTTGATATCTGCAGAGGCATGGCCGGCGCTGGTATAGTCCGCTTTCGCAACCTGATAAACAGTTTTAAATAACGGTTCCATCAGCCATCCTCCCTTGAATCCCATTCAACCGGGACCGGCACGCCCCGAAGTCCGTTCTCATAAAGAACACCGCAGGCAGAGAACGCAGTCAGTTTCGTTGCAATGACAACCAGTCCCTGTTCATCCGCACTTTCCAGAATATCTGCTGCAGGAATTTTGCCGCGTGCAAATACGAGACACTTGAGATCCAGCATCTCACTGGTCCGAACGACATGCGGATTGGTGAGGCCCGTGATCAGTACTGTTTTCTCATCAACAAATGCCAGTACATCGCTCATCAGATCCGAGCAGCATGCCGTGTAGACCGGTGTATCCAGCTTATCCGCACCAATGAGTACCTTTGCATTGAGAATCCGTACCATATCTGCGATTGTCAAGCAAATCACCTCTTCTTTTCTATTCAAATCAGTAAAGTCATTTTATCGGAGAAATTCAAAAGAGTCAAGTTTTCAGCCCAGGTTTTATAAATTCTGACCAAATCGTTCCCTGGTGTCTTTTCAACCAGATCTGAATCAACCTTTCCGTGCAGGTCGGTATTTCCGGAAAAGTGCTTGACAAATCTGCTCCGCAGGGGCAGGATTGTGTATTGTCCGCATAATCGGATATTCCGGATTTCGGCTGTGCCGACGCAAAGTCGATACCAACCGTTTCCATATATTTCAGCAGCACTTCTGCAAGCAATCCTGTCCCGTATATATTTCTGTTCACCCCGGAGGCTGTCACATGAAAACTTCATCCGTAAAATGGACACTGTCCTATGCCGCCATCCAGTTTTCCTTCTGGTTTGTCTATGGAACTGCCCTGTCCTATGCCAGTCCCTATCTGCTCACATGCGGTCTGTCCAATACCGCAATCGGCCTGATCAGTGCTGTGGCCTGTACACTGTCCGTACTGATTCAACCGGCACTTGCCGCCTACGCCGACCAGAAAGAGAGTCCCTCCATCCGGATTCTTCTGATCCTCATGTCCTTATTAATGCTTTTCGCCAGCGGACTGCTAGTTTTTTTCACCGGGAAAAATGCCCTTCTCTGCGGCGCGCTGCTGGGCATCATCATTGTAGTAATCCAACTCGGGCTCCCTCTGGTCAATGCGCTGGCAACTGAGAGCATGAACGCCGGCATGCCTCTGAACTTCGGCATTGCACGTGCGTTCGGGTCCATCGGCTATGCAATCATGTCATACTCCATGGGACAGCTGATTGCACGGAAAGGAGCGGAAATTCATCCAACGGCTCTGACCCTGTTCATCCTCTTTTTTCTGCTTTCTCTGTTCCTCTTTCAGTTTCGCAAAATCAGGTTCGATGGTCGGCAGACAAAAACTGAATCCGGCACTTTTTCTGCCTTTGTCCGCCGCTATCCTGTATTCTCCATCATGCTGGGCGGCTGCATTCTCATCTATGTCAGTCATGTGCTGATCAATAACTATGTCTATCAGATTGTGGTTGCCAAGGGCGGTACCAGCGAACACATGGGAATTGTCATGGCATCTGCCGGTCTTCTTGAAATGATCACCATGTTCCTCTTTCCCTGGATGCTGCGCTGGAGGAAAAGCGGATTCTGGTTCCGGATTTCCGGTGTTTTTTTTGCTCTGAAAGCGCTTGGAACACTGTTGGTCGGATCGATTCCTGCTTTATATCTGGTTCAGCTTTTTCAGCCCATGGGGTGGGGACTGCTCACTGTTTCATCTGTCTACTATGCAAACGAGGTCATGCAGGAAAGTGACCGCATCAAAGGCCAGGCATACATGACCATGACGCTTACCACTGCCACCATCTTCGGTTCTTTAGCCGGCGGATGGCTGATTGACGCAGCAGGTGTCAATGGTATGTTGACCGCCGCCGTCATCTGCGGTACGGCGGGAACAGCCATTGTATGGATGGAAAGCATTCGTACAAAGTACTGCAGATAAAAAACTGATTTGCGCAACAGAGAAATTTTGCTGCTGAAAGAATCCTGTCTGTTTATTCAAAGTCTCCAAATCATTTCAAAGACTGTTCCATCCGACAGATATTCAGGATCGTCTTCCGCCGGCAAACGCAGAAACATTGCCGCACACACCATACTTGTTCTGCACAGAAGCAATCAGCTTCTCAATTAAATGATTAACCGTTTCCGGCGCATCCGTATTGGAATTATGGCCTGCGCCTTTTATCCATTCGATCGGAATACCTGTTTTCCTGTGCCATGCCCTGTTGTATCGGATGCAGGACCCTGCATGGTCTTTTTCTCCGCAGATCAGAAGTGCCGGGCACTTGATCTCATATGGGAGATCTGCCTCCATCGCTTCTGCCAGTATTCGAAACCCGTGACCGGAGAGCTGCGCATAGCGTTCCTGATTCCCGTCATAGACTTTCATGATACTGCGCATCAGCCGCCTGCCATATTCGGATGTTGCGACGCCGTTAGTTCCAGTCTTCAGGAGAGACTTCCACGGATAGTAACGATACACCGGTTTCATTCTTTTCAGTAGCCAGATTTCAGCTGCAGTCACATATTCTCTCTGCAGAGGCGCAGAATCTATGGAAACAAAGCCACGCAGCTTTTCCGGAAACAGCTGTGCATAAGCCTGTCCGACATAGCCGCCCATGGACTGGCCGATAATGACAGGTTCATCGAGTTCTTCACGAGTCAGAATCTCATCCAGCCACTTTGCCTTATCCATCAGGCTGAAGCTGAACGCAAACGGCCAGGAAGCAGCGTGTCCCGGTGCATCCCAGACAAAGACCGGATACCGTTCTTCAAAATATTCGATCTGTCTGTCAAAAAGCCGGTGATCTGCAGTAAGCCCCGGCAAAAAAATCAGTTGCGGGCGGCACTTTTCTGCATTTTCCCCTGTCCAGTAGTGAATATCCCCGCAACATGTTGAATAGGTATGTTCAAGCATACATCATTTCTCCGGCATAATCTTTCCTGGCACGTGATTTTCCGCCATCTTCGGGAAATCACATGCTTTATCCATCGTCAGTACATTTTCGGATGACCAGAGGAATCTCTGTCGGCAGGGCAGCAGAAAAAGCTGAAGCGGATGCCTCCGGCGCTCTGATCTGACAGTCCTGTGAAAACAGGCATTTGTGCAGAGCAAGGAAATTCGGCCTATGGCAGAAAGCAAATATTCCCTGCCAGTTCCCGGCTTCTGCTCAGGCAGAGCGATATGCTCTATCTTTCGAATACAACGCCGCCGGCCTCCGTCGGGTGGTCCATATAAACAACTTCTTTTGCTATGCTCTTATACCCGAGAACCTTCCGGATAATCATTAGATCCCCTGCCGCACCGCTTGCCATCATGGTTCCTAAGAATAAAACGTATGGATTCCTTAGAAAAATTCCGGCAAGCATCGGAAGCAGTCCAAGAAGAACAAATGGCATGACAGTACCAAACAGATGATGCTGTTTTCTCAGCGGAACAAGGCAGACACAGTAAGGCGTAAATGAAGGTCTCATGATACCGAACTCGATATCTCTGAAATGTTGAGGTGTGAAAAGACTCCAGCATATACCATGAATCAGCTCATGAGCAACGATCAGTACTACGACCATGAGCAGAAAAATCAGCAGATTGAACTTTGGAAAATCAAATGAACGATTCACGAGATAGTAAAGTCCAAACCCGACAACAAACAGTACTATCATCAGAACAACGGAAAACACATTGGCTTTGCTTATTTCAATTATCAGATCTCGGCGCGTATATCCCTGCCGCTTCATTTCCTCCGCAGTCTTCTCAAACTGCTCTACTCTCCTTTGTTCAGCTTGTGAGAATACCCTCTTTTTTTTCTTATTCATAATACTCCCCTTTTTCAGCATGTCGGCCTGTCAGATTTCTCAGACAGAAAATACATCTGTTTTCGCTTCCTCAAAGACTCATCCGGCAGAAAATCATTTCACCCGGACAATTCTCAGATTCCAGCTGCTCACAAGCCCTGCCTCACTGACATTTTTCCCGTCTCACAGTTCAACGTTTTCTCTCAGTCTTTCATTTCAATCACAGTGTGAATCAGATCGCCGTCATGTTTATTCAGTTTACTCCGGATCCCCTTCAAAACCCCAATGATATAGCAGACCGAACCGTCTTCATGTTTTACCCCCATGTTGACAATACTTCCTTCATAGGGAATTCCTTGAAACTCCGCATGAACTTTCATCCGGCCTTTCCCAAATTCCTGACGAATATTCCATGGAAATACGATATACGCCCCACCATTGTCGGTTTCATGAAGCACCGCATCATATTCATAACTCTTCTTATCAGTCATCACAGGTCCCCTATCATGCATTTTCCTGACCCTTCTGAACCTGACGATACAGTTCTGTCAGGTTCTTTTCTTTTTCAAAAAAAGCCCTCTTCAGCTGATCGTATTCCACATCCGTACAGACTTCACGACACTTTGGTTCAAAAGACCGGGTTACATCAAAGCACTCCTTCAGATTCTTGCAGGGAAACTCCGTACACGCAGCGCAAGTCTGGATTTCCCGATCTGCACAGCACTTTACTACACGATATCTACACCAGTTCTCCGTACTGCATCCCCGGCAGGAAATGTCCTGGTTCGACACGACATGATCCCGATATCCGATTTTCCACCACATTAAAGCTGTTTGGTGTAATTCCTCTTCCATCTTTTCAAATGGATGTTCCACAAATCTGGGGCACGCTGAACAATCATTTCCACAGGCAGCGATTATTTTGCTGTTCATCGTTCTTCCTTTCACATGCATGCAGACAAAAAAACAGATGCAGGTTTGTTTTCTAGCCTCAAATCCACCATTCCGGCGTCAGATCGCCCAGTGTGACAATTCTTTCATTCTCGATGTCCATCATGATTTCGATGGTTTTATATGTTTTCGGCATCAGTTGAACCATCAGCTCACGACAGGCACCGCAGGGAGCACCGCTTTTCCCGTTCGGCATAATTGCCAGAACTTTCCGGATTTCCTGTTCTCCATTAGTCAGCATATTGAATATCGCATTTCGTTCCGCGCAGATTCCAAGCGTCGAACAGGTGTCCACGCATACACCGGTATAGATCCTGCCGGACGATGAAAGAATCGCTGCAGCTACGCCGCCAGCCTCAACATAATCAGATATCTTCCTGCCGTTCTGTACAGACCTGGCTGCCTCAGCCATTCTGTCCCACCGCCACTGATCCTTCGTAATCGAGCTGACATGTCCCGTTCTCTTTTCATGCAACAGCGGCACATCGACGTTTTCTGATTTCCACTGATAGCGGAATCCCACTTTTTCCTGAACACGCTTTGACTTTTCATTTCCCTCATAGTAACCGCACCAGACCCTTGTCATCTGCAGATCTTCAAAAGCATGCCGAAGCATCTCCCGTGCTGCTTCAGGCATGATTCCCTGTCCCCAGAAAGGCTTCCCAAGCCAGTAGCCAAGTTCGCATTCATCATCCAGTTCTGTCATATCCGTATGTCCGTTCAGCTTGAGTTCTATGGCGCCAATCAACTGACCGTTACTTTTGAGACAGACTGCATACACTTCCCTGCCAGTAAACACGTTCCGGATCACCTGTCGGCTTTCTTCAACGCTCCTGTGCGCCGGCCATCCTGCAATCGGTCCGACATCAGCATCCTTTGCATATTCATACAGTTCTTTCGCATCACTGTCCTCCCAGTGGCGCAGAAAGATTCTTTTTGTTTCAAGCATTCATTTCATCTCCGTTTCCTTCAATCATTGATTCCCCGGATTCAGCTTTGAACCGTTTCCCAGAACAGCATCCAATCTAAAACGAAAAGGACTCGAAAGAATTCTTCCCGTTCTTTCGGATCTACATTCTGAAATCAGGCCAAACCCATGTTTCCACATAAACATCTGTGAAAAATGGACCGCTCAGGAAATTCTCCCATCCCATTCTCTGAATCTGAACTTTTGTGTACTGCAGCAATTTTGATACATGATGTGCGAAGGTTGCCTGAAATAGCCGTTCATCGCCTGTCAGTCGTATCGGATCGCCAGGAGTGTTGATATAATCTTCTCCTTTGGGAATCCATTGATGTTGCCACTCCCGCACAGGATGCTCTGCTATTCTTGCATCCACCAGTTCATAATATACCGTTGTATAAATATCCTGCTTACCATCATGACAGAACACGCCCACGTACTCGCAATCCGGTATCACAAACAGATCGCTTGATTCAAAACCGGCGTTGCCGCAAAACTGAACCATCCCATTTACAAAGGTAAATACATGATAGCAGTTTGACGCCATTGCCTCATTTCCGCCTGCCAGAAGTTCCGGGATGCCATTTCTGTCTATATCATAAAGGCCAAATTTAGGCGGATTATCCGGTTCTTCCCAGATGTTGTCAAACGAATCCGGCCCTTTCCAATTCTTATATTTTCCGCCAAGGATAAAGTCGTTATAGGCATCCGACCATGTTGCATACCTGCCGTCTGTCTTTACCACAGGCTTTCCATCCGTACGTGTCAGATACGTTGCCTGAATATATCCCTTTTTCCCAAGCTGTGTCTCCACCTGCAGCCATTCTGTACCTTTGCTGTCTGATACAGCAGACAGAACAGTCAGTTTCGTCCCTCTGGTTTTTATCTGCATGATGAGGCCGCTTTTTGATTCAGGTTTTGATCTCATGTTCACATTGATCCGATTGGTAACTGCATAATAAGGGTTCTCTGCAAAGCCGGAGAAAACAAGGAGCAGCAATGCCGCAAACACAACGACCGCCCGTTTCAAATAATCATTCATTTTTTTACTCCCAACAAGCCTGATTCTCTTCAGGAAATCACCGTATTCCCTCTGCCGCATACCCGACATCCGTTCCATGCCGCCCTGTCAGCTTCGTTATCCGGTGTTTCCCCATCACTGCCTGACAAACAGCTGGATTTCCCGATCTAGAAGGCGAAACACATTTGCAACCAGATATCCATCTGCAATCGCATGATTCAGACGAACACTCACAGGCATGACAAATCTGCTGTTTTCTTCCCTGTATTTTCCCCAATTGATAATCGGCGCAAAAAACAAATGCCCATCCGGTAGCTCAATATTCAGAGCATCATAGGAGAGCCATGGAATAAATGATGCATCAAACCAGTTTGGATGATTCTGTATGTCCAGTCTGTATTCTCTTGTCTTCTTCGCATTCTCTGCATCCTGCAGGGCTTCAGTGTAAAAGCGTCTGTAATTTTCATCATATTTTGTATACACAGGTGTACAGGTTTCCGTATCCTCATGAAAGATGTATTGTGTGGGATTAATCACATCATAACAGATCAGCTCTTCCGTCTGCCAGAGATACCCCATCCTGTAATCGTCACGTGAATTAAGCACCTTTGACAGAATATAGAGAAAATTGATATAGAACTTCGTCCCTGTCTCTTTGGAATACTGTATTAGCTCCGTAACATCAATTCTCGCAGTCATGGAAGTTGAACACCTGCAATCCTTTGAAAAGTGACGGAACACTCCCTTTCGATAGTAATTTTCCTGATTTATTACCCTGTAGTTCATGTTCTCTCCCCAAAAAAGAATCTTTCATACTGTTCCCCGGCTCATTTCGACCTGATCTGCGATCCCATCCCGCACCCGAAGACCGTCTTCAAAAAAGCCCGTTATACTTCGCATTTCTCTACGTTACAGGTATTTTTACTGAAGCAGATTCCAAAGACGACACTTCCACTATAGCCGTCCTCAATGGTTTCGGCTTCATATCTTTGATCTATGATTTGCCAAAAGGCTTCTTCGATACCGTCCTGCATGTCACTGAACTTTTTGCCACAATCACAAATGTTGTGTGATCTCCGGTCACTACTACTCGTACAGATATCCGCCCTTATATGGATAAAAGAGGCATACCCTCTCCTCAGAATTTCAAGTAAAAGCATAAGTAATATCATCTAGTAAGAATTAGATGGTTTTATACATAACATACAAACACATGTAAAATGAGGCTGTATTATTATGCAGCTCCTGAATGTGACTGTGTCAAGGAAAGATGACCTTGACATTGACACAGACAGGAGCTGTTCGTTTCCTGGATTTATGATGCACCTATCACACAAGAAAAATGATTGGAGCAAAAAAACAGTATCCGGTTTCTTCCCACATTGCTGACCGTCTCCATCTGAATAAAGACCAGCATGATAACCTGGTTGCTGATTTCCGAAACGCTTCGGCAAAACAGGACATTGCCTTCAACGTCGTCCGGACGAAAGCGACTTTATGCTGCAGCTTCTTCATCCTGCTCAAGGTATTTCTGCTGAACAACCCATTTGAATATGGACAAAGCTGTCTCATAATCCATGAAACTGTTCTGATTCTCTGCGTTTTCCAGATGTTTGACAATTGCCGCCTCCGGATGAAACTGCAGACCGACAGCAAACGTCTTATCTGTCCTTTCAACAGCCTCGATCATCTGTATTCCGTTTGTATCCGTATATCCCGTAACCACAAGGCGTGTATTCTCTATACTCTTTACCGCCTGATGATGCCAGGAAGGACATCCTCTGAGTACAGCTGTATCTGCCATTCTGTACAGATATGAATTGAGTGCCACCTGTACATCATGTGGTGCATAATCACGATACGAATCAGGGGTCAACTTTTCGTTGCGATGCTCGTAGTGATACGCTATTCCCTGCTCTGCAAAGGATGCAGGTACATCCTGCATTATTTCTGCGCCGGAGACAACAGACAGCATCTGCATGCCACGACAGAAACCCAATACCGGGATATCATGATCCAGACAGTACGTCATGGTCAGATAATCCGAAACATCCCGTTCTGCGTTAAAATCAATTTCCCCTGTAATACCATGCCAGGGTTGCTGACTGTAATACAGTGTCGAGCTGATATCCTCACCGCCTGTAAAGAGAACAATGCTCACATTTTTAACAGCATCCGCTGCGTTGGAATCATGCCAGGTATTTACACGCACCATTTTTGCTGCATCGCTGTCAAGTGAGCCTAATGGCGTAACCCCCTCTTTAAGGCAGCCTTCACTGTCATACTGCAGATCTGCCGACCTGACCTGTTCCAGCATAGTCCATGTACCGCCCGCCTCTTCCACTGCTTTGCAGATATTGGTAAAAAACTCTGAACCCATATCTGCACGTCACGCAATACCGATAACCGGTGTTTCGAATGCATTTGCAACATCCGCCCGCCCCCTCGCGGACAGCCCGAAAATCAGCACCATTATTATGAACAAACAGCCCGTCTTTTTCATGATTCACCTCTAAATAGTTCTCATTCGTCAAACAGAAATTCTTCACTTCAGAACAAATTGCCTGATGGCAATACATTCCGCATTGTCATCAAAATCGAATTCTACAATCCAGGGCATTCGATTCTTTATTATTTCAAATTCATCATAGCCGAATGAACGATCAAAATAATTGATCACCGTACTCAAAGCCGTTCCATGGCTGCCGATGACAATATTCTTTCCCGGATACTTCCGCAATACGATTTTTACCGCCCTGATGTTTCTATCCTGTACTTCTCGCAGGCATTCACCGTCTGATAACCGATAGTCAAAATCGCTCCATTGCTTTCTGGCAAATTCAGCAAAATCTTCGATCCAGCAGCTGTCAACTTTCCTTTCTCTGAAATCTTCCATGATTTCTATCTCTAACCCGTTTTTTTCAGCAAAGGGCTTTACTGTATCAACAGCCCTCCTGAACGGACTTGAGATTACAACGTCGATGTGTTTATCTGACAAAAAACCTGTAACAAGTTCTCGATCAGCCATTCCGCAGGGACTCAATTCACGTAGACAATCATTATGGTTACTGTAGTCGGGCTCCGCGTGCCGGACAAAATAAAATCTCGTCATCGCATCACATCCTTAAATCGTTTAGTAAACACGGCTGGTCAGGTCCTGCTTTTTCGCAGCTCTGCTTTGCTGTGCTCACATTCAGCACATAAGATCAAAGCCTCCTTACATTCGATATTCTCAGACTCTCCACAGAATAAACTTGTGAACAATTATAGCAACTGCTTTCTGGAATAGCAACCATCATCTCGGTATCGTAATTATGTTTATGGCGAAATGAATTAGTATCTGAATATCGGACTTGCAGGATGTTCATACTTTCTGTTCTTGATCTCAGTCTGCGTTTCTTGATCGACTTTTTCCTGCAGTTACCTCTGCATACGGCAAAATTCAGCAGAGAAGCTCTCAGATTTCAAGAACTGTTTACCTGCAGAATCAGCCGCCTACTGTCTCTGATTTCTTTCAGACAGTTCTGCAGCTGTCGATACTTCCATCGTCACGATACGCTTCAGTATCTGATTCCGCTGCTTTCAGTTCCCTGTCAGAAAAAAAAATCTATTTTTCCATATTGATCTCAAAAACAGGATGTGCTACAATGACTCATGTCAATCGATTGCCTTATGAAGTCTGTTCATTTTATTAGTATTATTCTACAAATTTTCCCGTTGTTTCTTGAAATTATTCCATTTTGCGAGACTTTTTCTTTTCTCAATTGTGGAAATCGATTTCCATTCGATCAACCGCACAATCATCGAAATCAGTTTAATTCTATCATTGTTTTGATGGCAATCGATTTCACATATATTTTCTTGTTGGTCATTGGCGCCTTAGCCAATTATTTTCAAACTATGGAGGGTTGAAAAATGAAGAATCTTAAAAAATGTATTGCTGTGTTGCTTCTTATGGTCATGGCATTCTCTGTCACCTGCACCGCGTTTGCAGATGTCACCGAGCCTGTAACGATCCGCTTCAGCTGGTGGGGAGGCACGAGCCGGCATGAAGCCACCGAGGCTGCGGTTGCCGCTTTCATGGCAAAACACCCGAACATCAAAGTCGAATGTGAATACGGTGCCTGGGACGGCTGGACAGAGAAAGTTGCCACACAGCTGCGCGCCGGCAGTGCTCCGGACCTGATGCAGGTAAACTGGAACTGGCTTTATCAGTTTTCCTCCGACGGATCCATGTTTGCTGACATCAACACACTGGGCATTGATCTCTCCGGATATCCCGAGAAAATTCTCCAGCAGTGCGTTGTAGCCGGCAAGCTGCAGGCTGTTCCGATCGGAACCACAGGCAAATGCTTCTTCTGGAACAAGACTACTTTTGATAAAGCCGGTGTTGCTCTTCCGCAGACCTTTGATGATCTCTATGCCGCCGGCACAACCTTCAAGGAGGTACTGGGTGAGGATTACTATCCTCTCGCCATGTATCAGTATGAGCGCATGTTGCTGATGCTCTATTACCTCGAGACCAAGTATGGGCGTGACTGGGTTGTTGATGGAAAGGTTCAGTATTCCCTCGAGGAAGTGACCGAAGGCCTTGACTGGATCTGCAGTCTTGAAGACAAGCATGTTCTGCCCACCATCGCCCAGCTCCAGGGAGACGGTGCAACCATTCTTGAGAAAAATATCAACTGGATCAACGGCAAGTACGCCGGTTTCTATGAGTGGGATTCCGCAAACAAGAAATTTGAAGAGGCGCTTGAGCCTGGTCAGGAATTCGTCCTTGGTGCATTCCTGACCGGTAACGGTGAATATCAGGCTGGTCTCACCAAAGTCTCCCAGACATTTGCAATCACGGAAGCCTCTGCCAACAAGGAAGCTGCCGCCATGCTTCTTGATTATCTCGTCAATGATCCGGAAGGTATCCTCATTCTGAATACTGAGCGCGGCATGCTGGCAAACAGCAAGGCAAACGAGGTTCTCTCCAATGCAGGTATCTTTGACGGCAATCTGACTTACACGGCAAACCAGGCTGTCATGGCAGTCGCAAACTTCGGTTTCGATCCGAACTTTGAAAATTCAGAGCTGAAGGATTCCACCGGCGTCTATTATGAAGTCATGGAGAATATCAGTGCCGACCACAGCTGCACTGCAGAGCAGGCGCAGTATCTGCTCGATGAAATCGAGCGCGTTCAGATGGAGAATCCATACTGATTGAACTGTGAAAGGAGCTGTGGCTGATCCACAGCTCCTTTTTGATTGAGGAACAGAACATGATTAATGAATATCTGCTGCAGATGCTCCATTCATTTGCAGCAAACCCAAAGCCTCTCTGGAACAGTGAAACCGGCATCTTTCTGCTTGGCGCACGAAGCATGTCTGAGACAGTCAATGACGCTGCTTATTCTCAGGTAATCGGGCAGTACATGGAGCGGATTGTCGAACCAGATGGAACAATCCGTTCATTGTGTTCAGCTGAACCGGATCTTGGTCGAATCAACACGGGAAGACTTCTTTTTTCGCTGACAGCTTCGGATAATGAGAGACGTTCACGCGGTGCTATTGAAGCACTGATGAATATGCTCAGAAAGCAGCCCCGTACGAAAAACGGGCTTTTCTGGTATAAAGCTTCGCTTCCCAATCAGGTCTGGCTGGACGGTCTGTATATGGCCCTTCCTTTTTATATGGAATATGAAAACCGGTTCAATGAAAAAGTCAATTACAACGATATTTATTCCCAGATGACACAGGCCAGGACGCTTCTTTTTGACCCGGAAAGACATCTCTATCATCCCTTCATCAACGAATCCTGTTCCGCAGCGAATACTCAAATTTCAGAACTTTCCCTCCGCTGTCCACTCAGATCCATTGGTCTGCATCTGATGAACCTTATTGATCTTTTTGAACTGTCCTCCGAAGAAGTCTTTGAACAGCACATGCAGTACGCCATCTGGCTGAAAGAAGCGCTGCGCGGTATTCTTCCCCGACTCGATCCTGAAAGCAGCCTCTTTCGTTCTTTCCCTGATCAGCCGGATGAGCACGGAAACGATACAGATACTGCCGGTTCTGCAATGATCGCCTATGCAGTATTTAAAGGATGCCGTCTTGGAGCGCTGCTCAGCGAGA
>CACXHF010000022.1 GCA_902767305.1 uncultured Eubacteriales bacterium | reverse complement strand
GGCTTGCCACCTGAGCAAATCTGTAATAGAATAACAGCAATAAAGAACGTATTTCATATGGAAAACGGAAGCAGGGAAATCCGGAATCCCATGTGGTTCAGGAAGAACAGAGAGAAAGTATTCTGAAAACGGCTGAACTGACTGTTTTCATCGATAATGATGGACAGCGCTCTGCGATGGACGCGGAATCCGCTCTGAAATTCTCCCTGCTTTCCTTCCATGATTGTCTATTTCTCCTATCTCCTGTTTTCGTTCAAAGTACGGACGATCCATTTCATCACGAGTTTCGAGGACAGTGGAGTGATAATTATTTAGACTGGAAGAAATGATCCGTTTCCTGCAGTACAGATCCTCTGCAGGAAACTTCTGAATGTGGAGGTACAAGTATGAGTTATTCCTATACACCTTATACTCTTCATGGTCCGCTGTATGTTTCCGGGGCAAAGCTGATGGACGGCAATCGCATTCCATTCCAGCTGCACGGTGTTTCGACGCACGGACTGGCCTGGTATCCTCAGTATGTAACAAAAGAGACTTTCCAGTATCTTCGGGATAACTGGCATGTCAACTGCATCCGGCTTGCTCTTTATACAGCTGGTTCAATGGGATACCAGACCGATGGTGATAAGGATTCGCTCATGCATCTTCTGACCAAAGGCATTGACATCGCCTCGTCTCTGGGAATGTACGTCATTGTCGACTGGCATGTTCTTGAAGATCGCGATCCGATGGTCTATGTTGAAGGTGCCAAAGCTTTCTTTGAGGAAGTTTCTCTTCGATACAGCACCTACGGCAATATTCTGTATGAAATCTGTAATGAACCGAACGGTGCCTGCAACTGGGATCGGATCCGTACGTATGCCAGTCAGATCATTCCCATTATTCAGAAGAATGCACCTTACTCTGTTATTCTGATCGGCACACCCAACTGGTGTCAGGACATTAATCAGCCGCAGAAATCTCCGATTCTGGCCAGAAACATCATGTATACCATGCATTTCTATGCAGCCACTCATGGCCAGGATATGCGTTCACGTTTGCTGTCAGCCATCTCCAACGGTGTCCCGGTCTTTATTTCGGAGTTTGGAATCTGTGATGCTTCCGGAAATGGGAGCATTGACGTGGTAGAGGGCAATACCTGGCGCTCACTGATTGAACAGAACGGACTTAGCTTCATCTGCTGGAATCTTTCCAATAAAAAGGAATCCAGCAGCCTGATTAATTCGATGTGTCCCAAAATGGATGATTTTACCGATAACGACCTCACCCCTCACGGACGCTGGTTTCGCGACTGGTGTCAGACAAAACCTCTGTGACTTTACTTATGGAAACAGCCCGATAACCTCTGTTCTGACAGAAGGCTATCGGGCTGACTTTTATTCATACGGGAATCCGTTTTTTTCTGTTATGTCGGAACTGCGGCTGTACCGACGAGTCCTTCCGATTCGCTAATCCATGATTTTTCCATTCCCCGTTCTCCCCTGAATTCCGGTACTGAGACTGGTCAGAACCATGCAGACAGCACACAGGAAGATACCGGATACCAGCCCGAATCTGGATTCAAGCAGCGTAATTATCGGGGCAGAAATCCCCTGTCCACTGTAAAGTGCCAGCATCAGGATCGTAGTAGCCAGCAGGGTATCCTCATTGTATCGGCGACATCCGACGCTGAGGATACAGGGCAGTAACGCACCGGCCAAGAGGCCGGAAGCCAGAAGAGAAAGGCGAAGAACAAGACCGTTTCCGCTAGCTAGACCGAGTGCCAGCGCTGCACCGCCGAATACACCTCCGGTCATCAGATATTTTTCCGTTCGAATCGGTAGAAACGGGATCAGAAGCCTGGAGAGCATGATGCCGGTAAACAGAAAGGACTGCGCTGGGATAGCAAATAACCCGGGCAGCATGTCGGAGTAGCGGTTGATCCAGGTATTCAGCCCGGAGAGAAAGATGCCATGTGCAAACATTGCCGGTACAAGACCGAAAAGACGAAGATTAACTCCGGAAGGCAGCCTCATTGCTGCCTGACTGCTTTTTCCCCTGCTTTCGTCATCTGTAATCCGGAAAACTTCACGGACAAAGCCGGAAACGGCGATCAGAAGCAAAAAGCAGCAGAACAGATATGGATAAATCATTCGGTAATGAACACCTGCATTGAGCAGTGCAAAGATCAGCATCGGGGTTATCACACTGCCCAGTCCGAAAACCGTATGCAGAATGCACATCATGCGCGTACTGTCTTTGCCCGGATAAAGGTCTGCCATGCAGGCGGAGAGCAGCGTATCCATCATGCCAAGTCCAAATCCGAGGCCCCACCATGCGATCACAACCGGAATGAAATCCTTTAGGATGAACAGAAACAAAAGAGAACACATACAGAAACAGAGAGCACTTCGCAGCAGAAACCGTTTTGTTATCTTCCGGATGAATCCATGCCTTTTAAACAGAAAAACAATTATCGACGTCCCAAGAATTGTGAGAAGGCCGAATCCGATCGTCCAGACGGTTATCCTCATCTGCGAAAGAAAATAGAAAAAAGCTGCGATCATCCCAAGAACACAGGAAACAGCGGCCAGGATCACCAGAATGTTGACAGATGCCAGCAGATACCGGTTTTCCCGTAACTGCTGAATCAGAACAGTAACAATCAGTGCAAACAAACATCCGGTAAATAAGGCCGTACTGGGGAAACCCTGGCTTGAACCGCTCAGGGAGAATTCATTGATTATAGGGGTAAGAAGGGAACCCTGTATGGCAAATGCCGCAGCCATGAGTATCATGCAGGCAAACAGATAGAGCGCAATCAGAATCCTTTTTTCTTTCATAATACTTCTCCCGCCGCGTCCGGCAGTTCTGTTCCTACCCAGTAACACTCAGGAACAGGCTCATACCGGTCGTCGGAAATCACTTCTGTCGTCTCCTTGAGATCATTGAAAAGGATCGTCCTTGTGACTTTAACATGTATTCCGTCAATTGCATTGTTTCGGAGTACTCGATCCGTCTGATATCTCGCATAGACTCCCGTCGTGTCACGAAGATAAACCGGAAGGTCCGGAGCTTTCAGGTCCTCTGTCTCATGTCCGAGTTTGATTGAAGAGAAGTTTCGTGAACCAAACATTTCAAAGCAAGCGGACTTTCCCTCAGCAGTGTCAAAAACCCGGCAGCGAAGAAATACCGGATAGTCTGTCTTGTTCCGGATAATCAGGTCCAGTCCCTGATCAGAAACCGTTGCCTCATCGCCCGGAAGTGCAAAGGTAACCTGAACTGCTGCAGGATTTCTCTCTGCAATTTCAAGCCCTGCGAGAAGGGCAGTCTGATACAGAAGCGTACTTGCCCGGCAAATACCGCCGCCAATACCGGATACGTCCATTCCGTAGGCTTCCTCAGGGGCAAGTACGTACCCGCTTTCCTCGTTTCGCGCTCCGACAGTTTCGTTAAAGGAAAGCTGACCGCCGGGTTCAATTCGCCGGCCGCTCAGCTGAAGGAGAGCGGTTTCTGCATTTTCTGCGATCTGTGGATCCGTCCCCAGAGATGTCTGAACCCGGGCGAGAATCAGCAGATTCTGTTCAAGATCTTCCTTCTTCACTCTGGCTGGAATCACTTCTGTCCCAACTTCAACAATTCCGGATTTTCCGGACTCAACAGCTTTTCTGAGATCGTTCAGGGCACTGTCCGTTTCCACCTTCATTCCGTCTGATTCATCTGTATAAGTAAAGAACATGCTGCTGGACGGATCAAAAGAGACTGTCGCATCTACCGGTTCTGACGTATGTTCCTCGCGAATCCGGTCGAGCAGTTCCTCAGCCTGCTTCATGTTATACCTGATTACTGCTTTGGCACTGACCGGACTGCGCTTCAGTTCCTGCAGGGTCAGATACCGCCTGAACAGGTTGTCTTCACGCCCGATTTGATACAGCGCATCCAGAGTTGCTGACGAATCGTATCCAATTTCCAGATCCTGTGCTGTCATTGGATAGGCATCTTCCCCACATTCAAATGCATAGCTGAGCCCGGTAAGATCCTCGACCTCCATCACTTTGAGTTTTGCTACTGCTTCCTCGTATGTCATTCCCTCAAGAGATTCACCGTTCAGGAAAATTCTCGGCATAAAGGTGGATGCATATTCCCGGGTTGTCATGTAAAGGTAAAGGATACCGGCGGAGAAAATCAGGGCTGACAGGAAAATCACGGTTGAAATTACTGTTGCCTTTCCTGATCCCTTCGGCTTTTTGGATTTATGCGGTTTCTCAGGTCTGTTCGGAGCTTTTTTCTGCTGCCCCGGCTCATTCATTCGGTATCCGGCGCGGTTTACTGAAGGCATGCTATCGCCCTCCCTGTTGAAAATAGCAGGACCTGACCGTCGTCAGGTCCTTTTCGTATTCGCATTTAACTCAGAAGTTCTTTTTCCGGAAAAGACCGGCCCATTGCATCGAAGAGTCTCGCAAGATCCTCTCTGGCAGTGTCCCATCGTTCCATTCCCTGCCCGATTGCATCTCCTCTTGCGGCAATGCCATGATAATCCGATCCCCCTGTCACAAGCAGACCTTCCTGTCTTGCCAGACTCAGGAGCATGGCGACTTTGTGGCTGGCCGTACTTGGATGATAGATCTCCATACCGGCAAGCCCCTGTTCATGCCACTCATGGACCAGCGAACCCAAAACCGCTTCGCCTGAACGGAGCTCCATCGGATGTGCCAGAACCGGAACACCGCCGGCTTCAAGAATCACGCGGCAGCCTTCCCGGACGGTCACCTCAGGCTTTGGTACACAGAATGGACGCCCCTGACCCAGATAACGGTCAAAGGCTTCCTGCACCGTATGAACGTAACCGGCTCTGACCAGCGCGGCTGCAATGTGCGGTCTCCCGATCACACCGGACACCTGGCTGTAAACCGATTCCCGTTCAACCGGCATTCCGGCTGCTTCAAGCCTGTCCATTATCTGTACGGCGCGGTTTTTCCGTTCAGCATCCCGCTTTTTCCGAAATGCCGCGAGGCCGGAATGACGGAAATCCACTCCGTACCCGAGTATGTGAATTTCCTTTTCACCGCCGCAGCTGAGTTCAATTCCGGGAACAAAGACCATTCCAAGTTCACCGGCCCTCTGTTCTGCTTCCGGAACACCGGCACAGGTATCGTGGTCTGTCAGCGCTACAAGGCGCATGCCTTTTTCCGCTGCCGCTTCCATCAGGTGGGCCGGTTCAAGCATGCCGTCACTGGCCCGGGAATGCATGTGCAGATCTGTACAGAATCCGCCAAAAACGGACTTCCGTATCGTTTGCGTCATCCTTTCAGGCCTCCGGAACTTCCGTTTTCTCTGGGAGCTGTTCAGTCACCGTATGACCGTACATAAATGTTTCAAACTCCGAACGGTCAATGGTTTCTTTCTCAACCAGAAGGCGGCTGAGGGCATCCAGTTTGTCAATGTTCTGACTGAGGATCGCCCGGGCACGCTCCAGTGCCGTGTTCATCTTTGTCTGAACCTCATGGTCGATCAGGGCAGCAACCTCTTCACTGTATGCCTTCGACTGAGAACCATATTCCATGGCCACAAAGACTTCGTTTTGTGCGCTTCCCAGGAAGATGGGTCCCATATCATCGCTCATGCCGTACTGCATGACCATTCGCCGGCAAATATCCGTCGCCCGCTGCAGATCAGAGGATGCCCCTGTACTTACCTGACCGAGAACCAATCCCTCAGCAGCATATCCGCCCAGAGCCATGGCGATGAAATCAAGAAGCTGCTGACGGGTAGTAAAGTCGGATTCCGTTTCGGGAAGCAGCAACGTATGTCCGCCGCTTCCGCCTCTGGGCATAATTGTTACCAGATGGACCTTGTCACATCCGTCCAGCATTTCACCGACAATCGCATGTCCTGC
>CACXHF010000021.1 GCA_902767305.1 uncultured Eubacteriales bacterium | reverse complement strand
GTTATATCCCCATTTGCCGAACATCTCATTATGATTTTTAATCAATGTAGACGCAGCAGTTGTTAAAACATGATGAAGATTTTTGTTTTCCCAATCCCATTTTTATAGATTGACATTCCACGAATTATGGATTGTCATCCCGCTCGTCAGAGCCCGTTACCTTTCTCTGGCGTCTCTTGAACGTTCTATAAGAGTCTGGGCCTGCGGTATTTGCGATGGATGTCGTGTTGATGCAAATCGCCTGGATGAGAGTTGTCTAACCATAGCGCTATTGCCAGTTATTACCAGATGACAGATTCCCAGTTGATAGATACTATGCTACCATGAAATCAGATTTCTGTCATCTGGAAAGCTGGGTTTTTTTGGCAGGCTGACAAGGCTGACAAGACTCGGCATAAATTGCCCCTGTGATAAAGTCCTTCTTCTCCATTGCCTTGCAGATATCAGCACCTCCCGATTTTGCCTCATATTCCAGCCTAAGATTCACAACTCTGTTCATATTCCGGCTCAGGCAGCCATAGCAGCAGGAATAATGCCGTTGTTCTGTTTCGCAGGTTCCAATAGTTTCTGATAATCCGTCGTAACACCACCGTCTGTCTTGCTTGCCATTATAAAAAAGCAAGACAGTCAAAAGTCATCCATGCAAAAGTGCCTTTTCCAGAGAAAAGACGCTCTTGTTTTGAGGACTATAACCGCAGCTTTCCGTTATCCTGTTCTGCCGGAAGGTTGCCGCCCATATGCTCTGTCAAGTCCTTTGCTGTCGGCAAACCCAAACCAGCAGAATTCCTGCCGTCTTCTACAGTAAAAAACGATCGAACAGGCCTTTGGTACTGCATCAGGCTGCTGGCAGTATTCATGAAAGTAATCCTTCCATCATCATCCATCGACACGGAAAAATCCCCCTCTGAATATTGCAGCGCGTTCCTGATAACGGACCCGGCGCGTTCACGCCTCCGGTGTCTCTGATTGAAGAGAAAACGGCATAGCCGACTTTCACGACTATGCCGTCATTTCCGGAATTATGAAATTTCTGAGCAGCACCCACTGACGTGGGTTTTTTTTGTCCGCAATACTTCGATAACCGGAATTGTTCCTCCGTTTCAGGAAAGAATGTCTGCAGACGGCAGGGGTTTACCAGAACAGAAAGGCATCTCCCCTCAGCTTCAGAATGGCTTCCATGAAAAAGAAATCCGCGTAATTCATCGCGATATTGTGATCGTTTCCATGATAGGAACCCGTGCAGTATTTCAGGATGGCGGGCGAATCCTCGGACCAGTCCGCACAGACGTGATCAAGCGCTTTCAGAACAGATACCGCAGCGTCAAAATACGTTTCTGTTTCCGTCACTTTTGCCAGTTCAAGCAGGCCGCAGGCGGCGATCGCCCCGGCACAGGCGTCTTTGAGATTGTCCCCCTCCGGCTGACGGAAATCGCATTTTGGAATTCCGTCAGCCTGAACCTCACGGATAAAATACGCAGCGACCTTCTGCGCCGTCTCCAGATAGGCTTTTTTCCCCGTATGCAGGAAACTGAGCGTAAAACCGTAAAGCGCCCAGGCCTGACCGCGGCTCCAGGAAGAGCCCGAAGCATATCCCTGACCGGCAGGAATATCTCTGACTTCCAGCGTTTCCGGATCGAACACCACGATGTGACTGCAGCTTCCGTCCGGCCGCACAAAATGCCGCAGGGCTGTATCGGCGTGAACCATGGCGATTTTCCGGAACCGGGGATCACCGGTAAACTCACTGGCCCGGTACAGCAGGTTCAGGTTCATCATGCAGTCGATGATTGCCCAGCCCATATGATCTTCGTTCCAGGCACGGATGAAGCCTGCCGGGTTGAACCGCCCGGCCAGCAGAGTGGCCGCCAGCATCGTGCGTCTGCGGCTCAGATCACTGCCCGTCAGACGGTAGTTCACGCCGGAGGAGATCAGCCACATGAAGCCCACATCGTGATGCAGATGGTCAAAATCCCGGAAAGCCCCGTCCAGCAGGTTTTCCGCCCGTTCTGCCTCGGCTTTGTACCTTTCCTCACCGGTCAGGCGGTACATCGCCCACATTTCAGCAGGCCAGAATCCGTTCGTCCACCAGCAGATGCCGTCAAACGGACCCGGAGCCCATGCACCGTTCCTGACGGTATAGGGGATAAAGTCCAGGTTTCCTGCCTTTTCAAGTGAAAACGGCATTTTCTTTTTCAGCTTCTCCGACACCTGCTCCGCAAAACCGGAACAGGTCTGCCGCATTTCATCAAATTTCATGTTTCATCAGCCTTTCGCAGCACCGGCAGTAATGCCCTTGACAAAGTAACCCTGAAGGGCAAAGAAGACAATCAGGATCGGTACGATCCCGCAGACGACACCGGAGAATACGATGTCCCACCGGCTGGACATCTCACCGGCAAAACGGAAGATTTCCACGTTGATGGTCTTGGCTCCGTTGGAAGGGAGCACCAGAGACGGCATCAGGTAATCGTTCCAGATGCCCAGGCC
>CACXHF010000020.1 GCA_902767305.1 uncultured Eubacteriales bacterium | reverse complement strand
ATGCGCCAGAAGTTCTCACTTGAGATCCCGACAATGGATGTAACCAATCAGAAGTCTTCTGGTCGCTGTTGGCTTTTTGCTGCGACAAATGTTCTTCGTGAACGAATAGCAGAAGCCCGGAATATTGAGAAATTTGAACTGTCTCAGAGTTATCTTGCGTTCTGGGATAAATTTGAGCGCTGCAATTATTTCCTTGAAAACATGATTGAAACTTCCGACCGTCCACATGACGACCGCACGGTGATGTTTATTCTGCAGACGGGAGTTCATGATGGCGGACAGTGGGATATGTTTGCCAACATTGTCAGAAAATATGGTATTGTACCGAAAGACGTGTATGATGAAACACATCAGAGTAGCAATACAAGGCAGATGAACTATGTTCTGAATCGTGCTTTGAAAATCGGAGCCGTCCGTCTGCGTGCAATGATACAAAAACATCATACGGAAACAGAAATACAGGCTTATAAAAATGAGCTTCTTTCCCAAATATATGGTTTTCTGTGCAGCTGCTATGGTGAGCCGCCCAGAGCGTTTAATTTTGAGTGGGTTGATAAGGAAAAGGTATATCATGTTGAGGAAAATCTTACTCCGTTCACATTTGCAGAGCGCTATGGTGTGATACAGCTCCTCGATAATACGGTCAGCATCATTCACGCGCCGACAGCTGATAAACCTTTTGACAGGACATTTACGATTCAGTATCTGGGCAATGTGGTTGGTGGACGTCCGGTCAAACATCTGAATCTGGAACTTAAGGAGTTCAAGGCGGCGATTATTGCCCAGCTCAAAGATAAAAAGGTTGTCTGGTTTGGCTGTGATGTCGGACACTATGGGGAACGCGAACTCGGAATCTGGGATGATCGGAGTTTCAATTTTGAACTTCTTACTGGCCTTGATATGTCAATCTCCAAGGAAGACGCATTGGACTATCACCTTTCTGCCATGAATCATGCCATGGTTATAACCGGTGTAAATATTGAAAACGGACGGCCTACCCGTTGGCGGATTGAAAACAGCTGGGGTGATGAAAAAGGCGATAAAGGATACTATGTCTGTTCGGATTCCTGGTTTGATCAGTATGTGTATCAGGCGGCTGTTGAAAAGTGTTATCTTGGAGACAGACAGAGTCTGGCAGAAATGGAACCTGTCATCCTCGCACCCTGGGATCCCATGGGAACACTTGCACGATAATGAACCTTATAAAACTGCGCTGTATATCCGATATTTTATCGGATATACAGCGCAGTTTTATAATTCGATTTCGTCATTGGATGTAGTCTGATTGAGCAGTCTTACCCGCCCATTAGGAAGTCTTGGATCAATTCCACAGACCGGTGCACCTGGACAATACTGACATGGCGACGGAGCTTTTTCATCATATTGAACGGGCTGAATTTGAATATATCCATTAAAGATTTGCTCAGCGAGATCTTTAGCGTTCTCCATAGATCTTGCCATGCGTTTTCGAATATCCTCGAGGGAAATAGCTGCGACATAATTGGAAGTTGAAGAAGCTTTTCCGTTCACCTCCCCCATAGCAGCAAGGATTTCCTTTTCATCCAGAACGATACCCCGTAGCTTCAGTTCACTTCCCATTTTTCTTATGATCAGTTCTGTGTCTTCATCTTCTGCATCGATCAGAGGATTTCGAAGGACCTGGTATAGCCCACCGGCAGGGATTGCATCCGGAACAGCCTGCTGAGCGGCACACAGATAGATAGGAATTTGCAGCTGCAGTCCGGCTTCCAGCATTGGATCAAGAAGGTTATGCGTAGAGCTCTTATAATCGACAATCCGAAAATATACCTGTTCTTTCCCGTTATGATACAGATCGAGACGGTCAATTTGTCCGTTGAGAGTGATTTTTGTCAGATCCTTCAGTGAAAACTGAATAGGAGGAAGTGATGTGCCGGATTGTGATGAACGGCCAAAGCGTAGTTCATAAGCTGCGGGTTTAAACTGACTGACAGCGAAGTTTCTTGTAACAGTTATTGCAGCATGACGAATATCTCGAATGATACATTGAGCATGTAATTGCGAAAGAGCATCTACATCCAGTGGACCGTTTTTCCATTTCTCTGCTAGCGGTTCAATAACATCATCGAGAACAGTATTCATTTCCTTCCTTGAAAGATCCGGCCAGCGGTCAAGCGAGGAAGCTTTTTGGATATACTGTTCCATGACTGAATGGTAAAACTCTCCACGCATGTTTGCCTGAAAGGAAAATGGTTTTCGTATGACAGGTCTCAGCCCATAAAGCAGAAAATGGCGATACGGACACGAGGCGAAAGTTTCAAGCCGGGAGATGGAAAGATTCGTCTCCGGATACAGATTATGTGCTTCTGTTCGGGTAAGATTATCAGCCTGAACCTGCATAGTGAGACCTGCAAGCATTCTGGTTGTTCGTTCATGCCAGACAGGATCGTGGTATAGTCGGGACAATGCCTGCTGCCACTGTCTGTTTCCCGTATCAGGAATGGAATCTGCTCCCCCCGTTTTTTTCAGAATATCGTCTTGTCCCTGAATGGCCAGACGAAGACGTGTGGAGATACGCTCAAGTGCAATGGACGGTGAATAAGGAAGAATCCCGTCCTGAAGCACTCCACCTGAGATATTGTCTCCACAACCTGCAGCTTTAAGCATGGCAGAGAGCATGCGAAGTGCGGACGATGGATAAAGGACAGATCCATCCGGCTTAGTTACTGAACAGGAGAATACAAGACGGTCTCTGGGCATGGAAATCGTATTGGCCAGTCGTTCCATCTCAACAGTTGCTATTTCCTGTCTTGTAAATCCAAAGCGCGTATTGGTTGTATGCCGGAAGGTTTCTCGTTCCGTATCGGAAATCAAAGTCGCCTGTCCTCCAATTTCTTTATCCTGCATTCCCATGACGATCATGCCTCTGATACTGGAGGATAGAAACATTCCGACCGGATTGATAATGACTGCATCTGAGGATTGCGGGAGAGACTTGACAACACTTGATGCAAAGGCAGATTCAAGGAGAACAGGAATATCCTCAATTGACAGATGTTTGCTTTCTGAGAAAACTGCTATTTGATTTAACACTTCATTGACCGAATCGAATACCTGTCTGTTGCGATCAATTTCCAACATCAGACCGCGTGCCATATATTCATTTTCCCTTGCTTTCAGCACTGTATATGCGCCTGAATCAATTACTGACTGATAAATTGTTCTTGCCTGCTGAATGCCGGTGTTTTTTCTGCTTGCCAGAGCAGTCCGCAAAGGAATCAGCATCTCAGCCAACTGAGCACGACATGTTTCCATTCGCAAAACAAATTCATACTGCGGGTCTGTTTTGTCGGGCAGAGAGAATGGCTGAAGCCACTTCTGCCGCGTAATGCCATTTTCGATAGCGTAGTTCTCAATGTCCATGGCATCCTCATGAGTCAGACAGAAACCACTTTTTATCATTCCTATCATATCTTTTTGAACAAAACCGCTGCATGCAGCACGAACCATATAGAGGACAAACTGGACATAGTCATTCATCAGCATACTCTGCCCACCCGGAGGTGTGTAGGGAATTCCGGCGTCTCTGAGAACCATAGGAAGAAGGTCAGGAAGAATGTCCGGGGAACTGAAAGCAACAGCCATTTCACGCCAATGCATTCCCTCACGATGCCATTTCAACAGTGTCTGTGCACAGTACTGACATTCAATAAAAGGAGTCCGGGCTATATAAACTGAAATCGGATTCATGTCCGGTATCTTTCCCCTGTGTCTGTTTGAAAAAAGATTCTGTTCAATGTAACGGATAGCCGGATTGATTCCGAAGGGAATGCGGGTATTTATGCTTCTCTGCATACGAATTCCACGATCAAAGAGGTACTGTCCAAATGAGAGGAGCTGCTTATTCACGCTTCCGAAAATCCGGCTGTCCGGGCTTTGTTCATCGGCCACTATGATTAGCTGGGTGGATGTGGCTAATGGTGCAGATGCTGCCAGAATGCGCATCAGCTGTTGATTTAAAAAGCTGAATCCGACAACAATAAAGTCTGCGTTGTCAAAATATCCGCTGATTTTTATCCTTTCCATCAGGTCTTCCCACTGTTGGAAACTGTCCAGAAATCTGCTGTCGATTTCTGTCAGATAAGTCGCCCATATTCGTGCAATATCGCGGTATTCATAGCGAAGTGCATCCGAGATTTCAGGGTGTTCGGATAAAGCCATGAGACTCTCAGGAGTCAGACCAGCATCACGAAATTCATCAATTTGCTCTGCCATTTTTGAAGGAAGGCTGCTTTGACGGACGGCATTGTCATAGAATTCCAGAAGTTTTTGCCGATGCAGCTGCTTTAAGATATGCGAAATAACAACAGCACGACCTAAATCTGTAATGGGTTCAAGAACAGGTTTTCCGGCGCGGTCTGTGATTTCCGTAAAAATCGTTTTTGGAGAGATAATCCGGATGCCAAGCAGTCCGTTTCCTGTCACATGATCGATGATTTCCTGCTCTCCATTCATGGTGTAGTTTTCCGGCATCATGAGGATTACTTCGTGTTCAAAATTCGGATCACGGCAGGCTTTTACCGTTTCGATCAGACAGGTGGTTAACCCGGACATTCGGGTCGTTGTAACCAGAATGGTATTTTGCATCACGGCATTCCTCCTTTTCATTCACCATTTACAAAGGTATCTATTTTTCTTTTTTCGTATAATCGGGTCATTTCAACAGGTGATTTTTTTTCGACCGGATGCGCCTGACCGCTTCTAAGTGCAAACAGCCACATTTCAGAGACCTGAATGCCAGTCAGATGTTCAATAGCCTCACGATACCAGTTCATTTGCTGACAGTGTCTTGCGATAAAACGTTCCGGTGAGGTATCGTGATCCGTCTTATAGTCGATCAGAACCCACGTGCCGCGGTATATAAATGCGGCATCAATAATCCCCTGAATAATCGTTCCCATTTCAGAAGAAATACGATAGGTAAACGGCCATTCCCTGTGTACTACATCTGCATGAGTCAGACGATGCCCAAGATCTGAAATGAAGAAACGGATGATACCGTTCGGATCAATGAGTTCCCCCTCTTCCTGACTGAGAATGCGTGTATCGGTCAGCCTGTTTATCTGATCATGGACCAACTGTTCTATCGCGGAGTCTTCAGTGCTTCTGACTTTCTGTAAATCAATCAACCTCAGGAAGCGGTGTGTGGCCGTGCCTCTGTCCTGGGAAGTAGGTCGGCGTATCTCCATAAACCGGGGTTTTCCGGGGGTTTTATCCAGCAGGAAAGGAACGAGAGATGCGCTTTCCGACAGACATTTGGTCTCGGCTGTTTCTTCTGTATCCTCACTCCGATGATAAAAAGGTATTTGACCGGGCTGATCTGCTTTTGCATTTCTTACCAGAGAAGAAACCGATGTTTTGAGTGGATACTGTCGTTCCGAGGTATTGCCCCACAGGCTATCATTATCTGGAATATCTCCAATAAGCCTCAGAATCTGTTCTCTGACGGCTTCAGACTCCTGATTTTCATCTCTGTCCTGAAGCGGTGTAAGAAACTGGATAGTCAGTTTCCAATGATTCGATGTTATGGTTTCACCCTCAGCAGGCAGCGTACATTCAGAGAGAACTGCAGGCATTATCATATCCAGGAGTGAGCGTGTACGCCAAATTCGACTGATTTGATTTTTTTCTTTCCACAGTTCCGTATCCTGTTCTTTGAAAGTGCCGATGAGAATCAGTTTTTCCATAGCTCTGGTCATAGCCACGTACATCAATCGGGTTTGTTCTGCAATTTCGTTGCGAATGCTTCTTTTTTCAAAAGCGTTTTTTCCAAAGGTGTTTCGTTTAGTATTCTTCTCCGGGTTTATTACCGGCAGATAGACGCCAAGAGCAGGTCTTTCTGCTTCATCCTGTCCGAGATCGATTCGTAAAGGAGTGGAACTGTTTTTCTTTCGCATATTTTTTCCCAGATTCATGAGAATAACGGCTTTGAATTCAAGCCCCTTTGATTTATGCATTGTCATCAGTCTCACACAATCATCGGATTCCGTTGCAGCAACTGGTGAGTCTGTATCTTTCTGTCCGCTTTCAATAACCGTTTGAACTTGCAAAAGAAAGTCTGAGAGACGGTATATTCCCCGTTTCTCCATGTCAAGAGCCTTCTGATAGAGCATGTCAAGGTTGTTCTGACGGAGTCGACCATCCGGATATGCACCGCATACAGCATAGAAACCGGTTTCACGGAGCAGCCTCCAGATAAAATCAGATGCTTTCATTGTTCCTGAAATCAGATGCCATTCCTCAATCTGACGATAGATTTCTCCGCAGCGCTTCCCGATTGGCATCTCCGTTTCCAGCGTTGCCCGTTCAAAAGCCTCATAAAATGGGACGTGACCTGGAGCTATCATCCGGATAGCTTGAAGATCATGATCGGAGAGATAAAAAGGTGTCTGACGAAGTGCTGACAGCAGAGAAATATCCTGATGCATGTTGTCAATAACGTTCAGCAGAGCAAGAAAAATAGTGATCTCCGATAACCCATAATAGTTCATCGCACCATCATAATAAACGGGAACATGAAGCTGTTTGAAGATTTCGACCATACGAGGTGCGTCTGTCTTGGCACTGCGTACAAGAATGGCAATATCCCGGTACTGGCAGACTGATGTCTGAGAATCGTTGTTGCTAAGCAGCATGGAGATTTTTTCAGCAGCAGCAGCACACTGTGCCTCCAGAATCTGCTGAGGAGTAGACTGTGTATCTTCGGCCGACTTGATCAGGACAACTTCTGTCGGTCCGTATATGCCCTCCTTGTTTGCCCGGAGATAGTCTCCCTCTTCATAATCCAGTTCGGTCACTTTTCGATTCATTGACATGGAGAACACTTCATTTACGCAGTCAATGACTCCGGACGAAGAACGATAGTTGTCCTGAAAATAGATTTTTCTTTCTGAAGCGTTTTCTTCTGTGGAATAGGTATCTCTGAGATGCATAAATAATCGGGGTTCTGCGTGCCGAAAACGGTAGATGCTCTGTTTTACATCGCCCACCATGAACAGATGATTTCCGTCATGATGCAATGCCTGAATAATAGCATTCTGAATTGCCGAAACATCCTGACTTTCATCTACATAGATATCTGAATACTGCATCTGAAGTGTTTTCTGGATTTCGGGATGGTTGCGGTCGGTCATCAGACGGTAAGTCATTTGTTCCATGTCGGAAAAATCGATAACATTTGCTGCCTGCTTTTGCCTGCGAAATTCAAGTGTGAACTGATGGATCAGTAGTTCAAGTCCATGAAGTTCTTCCTGGATACGCAGATTATCCCGCAGATGTACCTCGTCAAGCAGTTCTGAAAGATTCGACTGAGCTTTTCCAAATAGACCATTTTTTCCTTTTATATTTCCACGCACGGATTTAAACTGTTCATAGATAGCCTTGTCTTCTTCCGATATTTTTCTCTGAGGTTTCAGCTTGGGCATGGAATCTGCTGCTCTTGATATTACTGATTGAAGAGATTGAATGGTATTTGCTTTCGAAATCTGTTCAGACAGTCCATTCAGTAAAGCGTTGTCTGCCTCAGCGGCAGAAAAGATATCCGGATAACCGGACAATGATTCGGCCAATTGTCGTTCACGGTCAACCAGAGAGGAAATTTCTGTCAAATCCATTTTGACGGATGAAACAATTTCGGTAACCCATGGATGTTTGTCAGAAGGCAGACTGATATTCTGAATCAGATCGTGCAGACGTTCAAAAGGATTTGGAATTCCCATCATTGCACTGTAAAGTGAACTGCACATGGAACGTATTTCTTCACTTGAAAATGTTTCGAGCAATGATAGAACATAGCAGCGGTTTTCTTCAGTTATGTCCGGAACAGTCCTTGCTTTTTCTGGATCCAGAAAAATATTCATCGTTTCCTCAAATGCAGCATCAAACAAGGGGGTGATTTCTCCTTCCTCCCCGACTCGGACAAGAGGATCGACATCCAGAATATGGAATCCGTTGCGGATAACCTGAATACAGAACGAATGTATGGTGGAAATCTGAGCGTTTTCGATTTCATCAAGAGCTGAAGCTACTGCACTATGCTGTGTTTCGGTAAGAGATGGGTCATCCGCAGAGGTAAGCAGAAGGTCCTGGAGTTTTCTGCGCATATTGCTAGCGGCTTCCCTCGTAAAAGTGATTACAAGCATGTTTGACAAATGCTTTTCAGGATGTTTCAGCAAGGTCTGCCGGATTTTCTCTACCATGACGGTTGTTTTTCCGGAACCGGCGGCCGCTGAAACCAGAATAGTATGATTACCTGCTTCAATTGCTCTGATCTGATCGGTATTAAATGGTGTCATGACTGTTCTCCTGCATCTGTTCAAAAGTAGAGTAATTTCAACACCAACAGACTTAAGGTCTGAACTGTGGGTCTGGTTATGCTGAAGGTAATGATACACAGATAGTTAACGAAAAATCATTCGTAAGATGTTCGAGTGTTGCTGAATGAAGTCATGTTTTGTCTGAAATTCTGAGATAACCTGTCGTACTATGTGCGTATACAAAAAGACCGGACGGGCCTCTGATCAGAATTTCAGCAGATAAAGAGTAAAACGTACCCGTTACTGGTAATAACAGCAACGGGTACGTTTTTAAGGGATTCATCCATCAGGGACGATCGATTTCAATGACAGAGCATTCATCAGATGGCTCAGACAGTGTAAAGCTTTTTCATTGCTGTTCAAGAAAGAATCACTGAAACATTTACCGTTCTGATTGTTCTGGTGAAATACGAATGCGTCGTACCCGACGCCCCTCTGTATTGAGTATTGTAAACTGATGATTTTTGTATGAGAAAGACTGACCTTTCACAGGAAATGCATCTAGAAGCTCAATGCACCATCCACCAACGGTATCACTCTCAAAATCGAAATCATCCTTGTCCCAATTCATACTGTCGAGCAGTGAGGAAATTGGCATATCACCATCCATTTGGATAGAGCCGTCTTCTCCCTCGACAATTTCAGGATGTACCGTGTCGGTTTCATCCCAGATATCGCCTACCAGCTGTTCAAGAACATCCTCCATCGAGACAACACCCAGAGTACCACCGTATTCGTCAGTAACTACTGCCAGATGCTGCCTGGCGTCTTTCAGGGTAGACAAGACTGCCGGGAGCTTCATGGTTTTGTAAACGTAACAGGGAGTCATCATCTGAGAGCGGATATCAACCTGTTTATCATCAATCATCGCTTTCAGAATATGCTTGAGTGAGAGGATGCCAATGATGTTATCGGGACTGTCTTCATATACCGGTATGCGCGAATAACGTGAGTTGCCGAGAACGCGCATGATTTCAGTTCGGTCATCATTGATATCAATGGCTAACATATCTACTCTTGCAGTCATTATTTCCGAAGCAGAAATATCTGAGAAATCAATGGCTGCATTTACGAGCTCTGAAGCGTCCTCGTCAAGAACATCTTCATTCTCTGCTGTATCGATAATTGTATGAAGTTCTTCAGTTGCATCATCGTCAGTCGGATCAGATTCCCCTTTAAGAAAGCCACTGATCAGATTGACTAGAAATACCACCAAAAGGGTTATCGGCTTAAAAATGAGTGAAAGAATATGAATAGGTCTGGCATAACGGAGTGTCATCTGCGTTGGCTGTTTTTTTGCAGAAAGCTTAGGAATGGTTTCTCCGAAAACAATAATCAGAATAGTGATGACAGCTGTAATGAGCCAGGTATACTGCTCGCCAAGCAGTATAATTGCAAGAACAGAGCCTGCAGAAGATGCGGCAATGTTTACCAGATTATTTCCAACAAGAATAGTCGAGAGCAGACTGTCGTAATGATCAAGGATGGAAAGCGTGCTCTGTGCGTTTTTGTCCCCTTCCTCAGCAAGTCGTTCCAGGCGGACTTTATTACAGGACGAAAAAGACATTTCTGAAGCAGAAAAAAAACCGGAGAGTAGAACGCATGCGATGATACAGAAAAAAGCAATGTATGCGATCATAGGCCATTGCCTCCGTTCGACAACGGCACTGCAGAATCCAGCTCCGTTTTTTTAACCAGGAAACGAATGATACGGTGATGAAGCATTTTCTGTATAGTTATTTCAAGTCCATATGCTGTAAAAGAATCTTTTTCTTTCGGAATTTCCGGAAAAGACTCATACGCGAGTTCACTCATGAGTTTATTCCCGATTTCTTCTTCCTGCTCCTCTGTATACTTTATGTTAAGTTCATCTAGTACATCAATCAGATGCTCCTCTGCATTGACACTGTATGTTCCATCTGAAAGCAAAACGATATTTTCAACCACGTGATCATCTTCATCCCATATTTCACCCACTAACTCTTCGAGAATATCCTCTACTGTGACAATTCCCAGAGTGCCGCCATAATTATCCGTAACGACGGCAACATTGAGTTTTCGCCCTGACATAACAGGAAGCAGATCGTCAATTTTTGTGGACTGGTGGACAAAATAGGCGTGATCCAGAAGTGGCTTAATGCTGACTGCTTTTCCCATTCGAATATATGCACGGATATACTTTTTTATCTGAAGGATACCGATGATATTGTCAATTGTTCCGTCGTATACCGGCAGACGACTGTGATTATGGTCCTTTATAAACTGCAGAATATCCTCCTGAGACATATGAATATCTATTCCGTCAATATCCATTCGAGAAGTCAGGATGCTTTCCACAGTAACTTCTCCGAACTGCAGAGCAGATGAAATCAGTTCCCCCTGATTCTCGTCAAGAACACCGTCCTCTGTCATGTCCTCAATAATATCATATAGCTCCCCTTCTGTGACTGTTGCTTCCGGCTCGCTTATTTTCCGTGAGGTCAACTTTTCACCGATAAATGAAAGAAGACGGGAACAAGGACGCAGAACTGTCATGAGATAGTGCATGACAGGAGCAATCCGTAAACTGAGCGTCTCACTGTATTTTCGAGCAATGCTTTTTGGAAGCATTTCTCCAAAGAAAAAAACGATCAGGGTTGTTATCAGAGTTGAAACAGTGACTGCGGAAACTCCCCAAATTCTTGTTACATTTATGGTTACAAGAGATGCTGCAGCCAGATGAACGATGTTTGTGCAGATCAGCATTGTTGTAATTGCAAGATCAAAATGAGTCGTTACATATACTGCATGAACAGCTCTGATGTCTTTCTTTTCCGCACGAACACGAAGCTTAGTTCGCGAAACGGAAGAAAATGCTGTTTCTGCGGCAGCAAAAAACATCGCAAGAAATAAAAGTACGATTATTATCATCCATGAAAATAATCGACTACCGTCGCCCATCTGGAACAATCACTCTCCTTACAAACGAGTACGATTTCAAAATTACATCATATACTGGAAAAGCGGCGACTCTTTTCCAGACTGTAACTCATAAGACAAGCGAATTTTATCATAGTAAACGAATGCTGTCAAACGCATGAACGGGACTGTATTTTTTCTATGAGGAATAGTGAACGAATTTGCGTTTTACATTTTGAATTTCCAAAGCTGTATTGTAGTGCAGTCGATTTCAGCAATTTCAGAGAGTGCAGATATCAAATTCGTTTATTATAGATTATTTAGCTTTCTGAGTAAAGACAACTTCCTTTCCATCGCATAAACAGGTAATTGTCCCCTCTCTTGTCAGCCATACATGAACACCGGCATTTTCAAGAAATTTTACAACGGAGGCATCTTCTGTTTTTTTATCGGAACTGGTAATCACTGCATGTTGAGGAGATACAGCATCGAAAAAGGCAGCGGAAAGTTTTTCAGCTTGACCATGATGCGGAACTTTCAATACATCATGATGACTGATCCCTTCAAACAGCAGTTCTCCCAGCCTGGGATTTTCCGCATCACCGGCAAAAAGAAAACTGCAGTCTCCAAAGAAAAGTGATGTGACCAGGGAAAAGTCATTCTCTTCGTCCGGTCCGTAGTCGCTTTCATTTGCTACATCTAGCATCAGTTTCATACTTCCAAGTGTTATCGAACGATTTTCAACCAGGTGATCACAAGGAATGTTGAACTCTTCCACAGCTTCAAAAAATTGCAGTGTCTGCTTTGAAGAACTCGAATATGCGGGTGTATAAATCTGATTAACCGATATATTACGAATCAGCTCGTCTGCTCCACCAACATGATCTTTGTCATAATGAGTAATAATCAACAGATCGACGGATTCCCGCCCCTGGTTCTGAAGTTCGCGGACAAGCGTTTTACCCTGAGAATCTGTTCCGGTATCAATAACGATGGTGTACTGATCTGTCGTGATCAGTGCAGCATCTGCTTTCCCGACATTCAGGAAATCAATACGCATCTGCTCTTCGGAGATACCTGCTGACATGAATAAAAGAAATATCAGAGTAATTATCCATATTATGAATGTTTTTCCCATATCTACGATGTTCCTTTCAACTAATCAGTGACAACTGAATAGACAAAGATTGCTTTCAATCCAGCATTTGAAACAGGCTGGAATTGTGATATACTGTCCATTAATGTCAGGGGGATGGCTGTTTACGGGAAAGTCCTCAAAGGATTTATTTCGTGTTATAGACATATCTCGGCCTGACAGTTCAAAAAATCAGAGGGAGAATCAACACGCAGGAAGGCCTTGGCTCTCTTACGTGTCTGTCAGATCAATGAAAAAAAACGATCCTCTATTAAAACATCATTCTCTTTCTCATCTGCTGCTAATCATTGGAACAGCACTTGCAATTCCATTTCTTCTGATGACAGTGGTGAATAACTGTTTTTCTTCCTGGCCTTTGTATAATAAAAACAATGGAATTCTCTGTGTTGCGACGCCACTGCTCACCGTCTTTCTGTGGTATCTGAAATATCTTCTCACACAATATCCGGTTCAGCTGAAAAACAGAGGTATTCTCGTATGCGCTCTTCTGTTTTTCCTTATTCAGTTTTTCTGTGCAGTCAGCCTGAGACACACTCCGTTTACCGACACGGAACAGATTGTAACGGCGGCGAAAAATCTGGCACTGACAGGGACTTATGAGCAGTCCTCGCGAACTTATCAGTATTTTTCATGGTATCCTTTTAATCTGGGTACCGTTTATCTGTATGCCCTTTTGTTTCGTTTCTCTGCGTTATTTGGGTTTACTGATTATTACCTGATTATTGCAGTATTTGCTGGCGTACTTTTCAGTGCGGGTCTGATCAGCGGAACTAAATGTGCGATTCACCTGAGGGGATATCAGGCAGGTACATTTTTTCTGATCCTTTGCGGAATCTGTTTCCCTTTTTACTATTGCACAGCGGAATTATATACAGATGTGCTTGCACTGCCTTTTCCTGTCCTCCTGCTCTATTTCTATCTGAAAGCTGATGACAGTAAAGGTGTTCAGCGGCATATTTTTCTCACAGCTTTTGCATTGCTCAGCCTGGTCGGTGCTCTGATACGTTTTACTGTACTGATTCTTCCGATTGCATGTCTGATTGATGCGTTGATGGGAAAGAAAAAATGGCTTTTTGCGGAGTGCTTTCTCCTTTCAGTTACGATAATAGCAACAGGAATGTTCGGTGTTGAACAGATTAATGCTGCTCATCTTGGAAAAGACAATCTTAAAGCACATCGTCTCTCGGTTTGGCACTATCTTGCCATGGGACTTCCTGCTCACGAGGACGACGGATATGGTCAGTATGGAGATGGAGGCTGGCTGATTTATTCCACTTCATTCAGTGATCCAAACGAACGGGATGCACAGCTGAAAAGCAAAATAAAGGATCGTGTGTATTACCTGCGCTATCCGAACCGCATGATCAATATGCTCTCCCGCAAAAATGTTTCTACTTTCGGAGATGGAACGTTCCATTTGAACATGCTGATTGAAGCGGACGAACATGAAATTAATAACGGACTGAAGAATATTATTTATGCAGAAGGAAAAATGTATCCTTCCTATTTCCATCTATGTTCTGCCATGTTTTATGCACAGATGCTGGTTGCAGCATGGTCCTGTTTCAAAGCGTTAAAAGACTGGCGGCTGGATGTTGCTCCTGTTTTTCTATCTCTAGTAGGGGCATTTATCTATCTGACTATGTGGGAAACAAATGCAAGATACTTTTTTATGTTTGAATTTCTTCTTCTGTTGGCCGCTTCAATGTGCTTTGATGACAAAAAAGAGAATGACATCCTGTTTTCTGATGCTTGATGTTTGAAAAAATTCTGTGTTCTGAAAACATTCAGTCGCCATCCGGTGCCTGAAGTGCTGATATATCAATACGTGCCTCTGGTCTTGAGTCACCGTGGTGAACAAATAGCATTGTCACAAAAGCAAGGGCGACAAAAATGACAGCGTACGGAAAAAGTGTTGTAAGACCAAAGCGATCCATGATCATTCCGGAGAGAACGGGAGTAATGATCATGGAT
>CACXHF010000019.1 GCA_902767305.1 uncultured Eubacteriales bacterium | reverse complement strand
CCGCAAGAACCGTAATATCGGTGCACAGATCGGAAAAGTCCAGGTTCACACGATACATTTGATTTTTCATAATATTTCGCAGCATTAATGCAGTTTAATTTTACCATCCTCAAAATTAATCTCGTGTTTATATTGGGGACCAAACAGCGTATTTACGTCGAATCCATCTCCAGCGTCTATCGAAATTTGAGAGTCTTTTGTAAGATCTCTAATATTAATAACGTTAAGATTATCATTGTTGTCGTTAACGTGTGGTTGAATAGAATTATCAAAAGAACCCTGGTGAATTAATGGGACAGAATTAGTGTCATTGTTATTGTCATTAGAAAGATAAGTGGCCGGGTCATTCATATTTGACTGTCCATCATTTGTATTGTTATTAAAATTAAATTGAGAAAGAATAGAATTAATTGAATCAATTCCTATGTCCTGCCTCTGAATATCAGAGAGTTCTTTTGCAGTTGAAGCATCGTATTGTGCACCGCCTGTGACGATAAACAGATCGTCCTCATCCAGTGCCTTGTTGGCTATCGCCAGACTGGACAGCATTTCGTTGTCGTCCCGGCTCTTCTTCAGCTTATTTCTCAAAAAGTTTGTGAGAAGACCGTGTTTCTTTTTCTTCATGAAATCTTACCTCCTTAAAATACAGAGAAACAGTCCGATCCTGTTTGAATATATGTTAATCAATTTACATCAAAAGATCTGATCCTGGTCATTTTACACCTGACCCCCCTGCTCGTCAATCCTTGTCTCTGTCCGGTTTTGTGGTTTGTGACAATACTTACTCTGCTGAAAAAGGCGGCGAAAAAGACTTGCTGAAAAAGCTCAGTTGCTGTGGACTGACATGTTGACCATATTATCACAGAATGATATGATACTCAAGATTAGTATTACGATATTGCCTTTTTGAGCGACGGTCTAGATGGAGGTCTAGATGGAGGCACACAATATTGGTCAAAGACAAAATTGTTTTAGAGCGACAGCGAAAAGGAATCAGCGCAAATGAACTCGCGGACTTGGCTGGTCTCACAAAAGCAGCAATAAGCAGATATGAAAATAGTGTGTTCCTAATTCCTGCAGATTTGCTTAAGCGGATTGCTGATGCTCTGGAATGCGATTTTGATTCTTTTGTGTCAGAAAATCCAAAGTGTTGTATGCTTTCTTCCGAAATCAGTAGAAGACGCCTCCTTATCTCTTGGCAGAAGTGAGCAGCGGCAGCTTATTGTATGGGATGAAAACCGGTTCAATCATTTTTCTTGTGTGACAGGTGCTTTTCCGGTCTAGGGAACGAATAGCGCCTGTCTGTGCCAATGTCAAGGACAGCTGGCCATTTATCCCTCCCGGCCTACGAATAAAGCGTGAACATAAAAAGGTCATCTTTCCCAGATACTGTCACATTCAGGAACTGTGAACTAAACAGGGGGTAACCCCTCTGCTCATGAAATGGCAGACTCTCGTACGAGTGGCAACGACTGGAGATCACACAACATTTGTGATTGAGACTACATTTTCAATGAACTTCCATAATACCTGATACGAATGCGAGGAATGACTATGAACAGCGATCCCATTGTTTCTGTTATCATGCCGGTATATAACATGGCCGAATACCTGAACGATTCCATCGCCAGCTGGGTAAACCAGACGATGCCGGACATAGAAATCCTCTGCATTGACGATGCGAGCACAGATTCTTCCCTGCAGGTTCTTCGTGAATGGGCGAAGAAGGATGAACGGATCAGAATTTTTGTCTTTGAAACCAATCAAAGCGCATGGACCGCCCGAAAGCTGGGAATCGAGAAGGCATTGGGAAAATATATTCTGTTTGCAGATGCAGACGATGTGATTTCCGAAAATGCCTGCGAAGAACTGAGCCTGGAGATGCAGACATCCCCGGTGGATATTCTGCATTTCAACGCGGAAATTGTGAATGTGAATGGTCTTTCCCAGTCCCGTATCAAAAGCATGGAGAAATTTGTCGCTCCCTGCAAGGGCTCACTGTACGGGAAGCAGATACTGACTGCCTGCTTCTATGATGATACATACAGATTTTCTCTGTGGAATAAAATGTTCCGCGCGGATCTGTGCAAGAAGGCGTTTGCAGATCAGAAAGACGCGTATCTTCCGAAGGGACAGGATAAGCTGACCTATTTTCTTTTGGCGTTTTATGCGGAAAGCTACCGTGGACTGGCGGATAAAACTTATTACCACTATTATTTCGGACGCGGCGGAACGGGATTAAAGAAAATGAACGTTCCTCAGTTTGAACGCTATTGCGCGATGGCAAAAGTGGGAGACACGCTGCGGGATTTTTTAGAAAAGAGGGAACTGCTGGAACTTTACTGTGATATTGAAAAAAAGTTCAGAGACGAGATGCTGAATGACTGCACTGCAAGATGGTGCAGTGACCTTGCCGATGAGGACAAAGCTCACTGTTTTGATCTGATGGTGAAGTATTGGGGATCGGTTGATACAATCAGTGCTATTGTAAAGAGGGAATTTTATAATCGCTACGCCGTCAGCAGACAGCTCGAAAAAGCCGCTTCTATCCAATACAATGGCAGAAAAGTAAAAACGATTGCTGCCTACTATCATTCCATCTGCAACGGCGGCCTTCAGCGCGTATTGTGCACCTTGTGTGCTCTTTGGGTACAGATGGGCTATCGTGTGATTGTATTGACGGATCAGTCACCTGAGAAAGATGATTATTCTCTGCCGTCCTGTGTGGAGCGCATTGTGATTCCGAATTATACACAGATGAATCCGAATACATATGCGATTCGTGCGGAAGCACTGAATACCATCATTCGTGAAAAACAGATCGACGCGGTTGTTTACCACGCATGGATATTAAACCTGATGCTGTGGGATGAACTGGTGATAAAGACGGCCGGGGCCGCGTTTGTCGCGCATTGCCATAATATATTTTCACTTTCTCTGTTCAGCGGCTGGGACAGATATGGTATCGTAGTTGCGCCTTATCTTTCTGCGGATGCGGTGATCACCCTGAGCGAAGTAGATGCACATTTCTGGAAGCATATCAATGGAAACGTTTTTCAGACCATCAATCCTTTCACAGGAAAACTGAGTGACTGGAAGACCAGTCTCTGTAAAAATCATAATGTTCTGTTCATTGGAAGAATTTCCAGTGAAAAAAGACCCGAAGAAGCCATCAGAATTATTGAAAAGGTACGGGTCAGCGTGCCCGACGCGAAACTGCATATTGTCGGTACCAGCAACCAGGCCGGATACATGGAACAATTCAGAAAAGCGATCATTTGGAATAATCTTCAGGATCATGTCATTCTGCATGGATTCCATAAAAACGTCATGAAATATTACCAGAAAGCATCCGTTTTCCTTTCGACTTCTTCGTATGAGGGGTATCCGCTTACGCTGCAGGAAAGCATGATGGCAGGTCTTCCGGCAGTCATATATGAGCTCCCTTATGTAACACTGGTTCGCGGCAATCCAGGAATTATTTCTGTCAAACAGATGGATTCAGATGCAGCTGCGGATGCGATTATTGAGCTGTTTCAGGATGATGAGCGGCGGATACAAATGGGGAAGGCAAACAGGGAACGAATTCGGGAACTGGAGGACTTTGACTTCAGGGGCTTGTGGGAGAGTGTCTTTGACAGTCTTACACAGCCGAAGAAAGTGGTTCCGGATACAGAAAGAATCATGATGGAAACCATGATCAGCCATCTGGATACAGGACTGCAGAAGGTGAAAAAGCAGGGGGAAAAGGCCGCTGCTGATAAAATGCAGGCAGCGCTTTCCGGCGGAGAGAAAACAGCGGGGGAAACTCAGAAGGCACCTGCTCCCGGACAGAAAAAGGACGGGACAAAAGCGCCCAAAGCTGAAGGATCTCAGGGGATAAAAGCGAAGGAGGCAGGTGATGGGAAAGCTGTGGTGTCCCATCAGGGACACAGTGGCCGGCGGGGCATTTTGGGACTTATCGACTTGTTTTATCAAAGAAAAAACAAAAAATGAGGGACAATAAGAGATGAATATTCTGCTGATTCATCCGAGTTTTCCCGGGCAGTTTGAATATCTGACGTTCTTTCTGAGCCGAACCCCGGGGTTTCATGTCGCCTTTTTATGCCATAGCATTGACGGTCCGGTCCCGGATGGAATCAGAATCAAAACATACCGGAGGGATACGGAGAAACTCTCACCCTTAGGCACCAGCCTGCGGGAAGCGGAGGCCGTGATTACTGCCATGAAGGAATTGGAAAAATCATTCCGACCGGAAGTGGTATTCGGCCACAGCGGGTGGGGTGGGCTGATCTACATCAAGGCTTTTTTCCCGTATGTCCGCCTGATCGGCTATTTTGAATGGTACTTCGGGATGCTTCCTGAATTTAAGGGCATATGGTATACCGGGATGACGCAGGAGGAAAGGGACGTCCTGTTTACCCAGAGAAACACTGCCCTTCTGACTCAGCTGGAGACCTGTGATGACCGAGTTACCCCCACCGAATGGCAGAGAAGTCGTTTCCCGGCCGGGTACAGATCCGATATGAGCGTGGTTCATGAAGGAATTGATACGGAATTCTATTCGCCATGTCCGGGTCAGACACTGGAAAAGCGGATTCCAGGTCTGTCCGGCAGTGAGGAAATCGTGACCTATGTGTCCCGGGGACTGGAGCCGACCCGCTGCTTTCCTGTTCTGATGGATGCGTTCAGGCTGCTGCTGGCCAGGCGACCTCATTGCCATGTGGTGATCGCCGGTGGAGAAAAAACCTTTTATGGGCCGAAACCGGTGGGCGGGAAAACATGGAAACAAATGGAGATCGAGAAAGAAGGATACGACTCAACCCGTGTTCATTTTACGGGCTGGCTCTCCAGGGAGGATTATCGTTCTTTGCTGCGGGTTTCCACAGTTCATGTGTATCTCACCGTGCCATATGTCCTTTCCTGGTCTATGCTGCAGGCCATGTCTGCCGGATGCTGCCTGGTAGCCTCCGCCGTGGCACCTGTTGAGGAAGTGGTTCAGGACGGTGTAAACGGGCTGCTGACGGACACCGTCCCGGAAAGAATTGCGGACCGGATCGAAGAAGCCTTGTCCGACACTGCTCTGCGTGAGCGGCTTCGGCTTTCCGCCAGAGAAACCATTCTGGATCATTACCGCCTTGAAACCTGTTTGCAGAAACAGATGGAACTGCTGTGCAGAAATGGCTGACTGCAGTTAAAGGATGGGTTTTGAGGTGCTGAAATAATGAGAAGAGGGAATTTCGCGGAATGTGAAAGGTGGAAGCACTCATGGAGAGTGTCGGTATGGGTTTTTGTCTATGCGTCTGATCGACGTGGAGGTCAAAGAGAGATTCCGTATGCGGCAATTCACGCGAAATGAAACTGAGGCCCGTTTTTTGGGAGAGACAGACAACGCTGTGCAAGCTGCTTTTCGCAGGGAAGACCGTTTATCGTACGTAACAGATCCATTCTCCGTCCGGGCTTCATCTGACTGTGCAGTTTGCGTCAGGCTTTCATGATGTCCGCACATGATGAAAGTCCTTCCTGCCTGTGAATTCCTGTCAGCGCAGAAAATGTGCCAGATATTGGAGAAAACATCTCCCGTTTTTTGTTGCCTTATCATGCCTCATCCTGTATCAGTAAGGAGAAATCTGTTGCCGAATCAGATTTATGGAGATGAAACAGGAATACTGGTGATAATCAGAACGAATACCCACTGTTTAAGGTACACTCAACGCATAACAATAAACAATTCAGTGGAACTCGAGCATAGCTGAATCAGAAAGAGGTCTGTGCTTGCTGAAATTCCACGATTTCATCGTCCTTCAGATACGATTCAGGATGCTGCTGATGATGAAGCAGAAACAGGTCTTCGCAACGCTTCCGGGATCGTTAGGAGAGTATTTCGCACAGAAAACTTCCGTGTCTGGATCCGTTTGGTTTTCTTCTCCTGGCATGTCTGTTCTCCTTCACAAGAAATACAGGCTGCGGGTCTGAACCATGGCAGTTATTTTCTCAGGCGAATGATTTCAGTTACTCAATCATTCAGAGCAACCTTCAAAACGAGTCATTTCCGGAACTGTATGGGGAAAACGGAGTAGGGCTTGTGTACAGTTTTTTCTCAGGGGATCAGAAAACATGGTTAGTGTTATCATACCGACGTATAACAGAGCCTATTGCCTAAAGCGGTCAATTGAAAGTGTTCTTGCACAGACATATAATGATCTGGAGCTTATCATTGTGGACGACGGGTCCACAGATCATACAAAAGAGATTGTCAGCCAAATGGCAGACCCCAAAATTCGATATGTATATCAGGAACACAGCGGAGCATGTTTTGCAAGAAACAGGGGAATAAATGAGGCAAATGGCGAATATATTGCATTTCAGGACAGTGATGATTACTGGCATCCAATGAAACTTGAAATGCAGATGGAATGTATGTGCCAGGAGCAGGCAGACATCGTTTTCTGCGCATTTGAAAGAATAGACTGTGACAATCAGTATCTGAACAGGATTCCTGACAATCTGAATCAGAGCAGCGGATTTATTGACATTTTTACGATTCTTCCGGGAAACATATGCAGTACCCAGACGATTTTACTGAAAAAAGAATGTTTTACAAAGAATCGCTTTAATGAAGAACTTCGCAGGCTGCAGGAATGGGAACTGATGATTCGACTGATACAACAGTATAAAGTGTATTTTTATAATAAAGTGCTGGTTACCCAATATCTTCAGAAAAACAGCATTTCATTTGACACGGAAGCATATAGCGCGGCAATGAGTGTGATAGTTGAGCGTATTACCGGCCTGTTAAAAGATGAGACTGTAAAGTCGCAGCGTTTACTATCCCAGGTAAAGAAAAAAGATGAACAAATCCTGGAACTGGAGAAAAGATGCAGACAGCTGGAATCGGAAGCGGATTCCTTTCAGAATCCTGTGAGCTGGAAACGGACTGTACCCGGTCAATCTGTCATAGACAGAATCAGAACGTTCTTAAAAAAATGAAATAAGACGGAGACTGAAAGATGTCGAAACGCATCCGGCATTTCTTCAGGCGGGAAGTTTTCCATGAAACTGGCAGAAGGCGCATGCTGAGACGACTCCGGCAGAATACTCAGAAAAAATGTCTCATTCAGGTCCTGCCAGTCACGCCGGTTTTTCCTGGTACTTCAGTGGTAAAATGAATCTGTTCGTCAATGTATTTATGTCTGCTGCGCCAGACGATTTTCCTGCCTGCAACAATCAGGTTCTTCGGATTCTGACCCGGACTTCAGATCTTGAAGTTGCTGAGGTCAGGTCACAGAAACATAGGAGACCTGCAAAATTCCCTGAAACGGAGAGACATGAATGAATGTGCCGAATGCTACCCTGATTTTTGAGACTCCGGCAGCTCTGATTGACACCTGTGCAGAAAGAGGCGGTGTCCTCTATGGGCAATTTCCTGGTGAGGAGGACAGGCGCATTCTGCTGGCAAGTCATGAACTTGGTCTGGATGGCGCTCCGATCGCTCTGCTGTCCATGGCCAGGAGTCTGCGACGCCTGGGCTGGCAGCCGGTCCTGATCTCGCCCGCTGCGGGTCCTCTGCTTGACACACTTAAAAATGAATCCTTCCCGGTTCTGATCTGTCCTTCAGTGCTGGAAAACGACGTACTGCCGCGGTCAATCGGCCTGTTCCGTTTCATAGTGCTCAATACACTCGCATTCGCGCAGATTGCTGCTGTACTCAACGGTTCAAGTCGAAGCATTTTATGGTGGATACACGAAGCAGATGAAGTATATCAAAAATACACGCATATTATGCCGGACCATCTGTTTTCCAACCTCATGGTTTATACCGGCAGTCCACAGAGCCGGGAACATCTGCTTCGGCACTGTCCCAACTATTTTGCCGGGGTGCTGACTTATGGCATTCCCGATATTACCGAAAAAGTTGCGGAGTCTTTTCCCATTTCCCCCAAAGCAGAGGGGAAACATATCTTTGCGTTGATAGGGGCAGTGGAGAGGCGCAAGGGGCAGGATGTACTGCTCGATGCCGTCAGGCACCTGCCTGAAGATGTTGTGCACCAATGCTTTTTCGTCTTTGCTGGACCGGTTTTCCAGACGGACATCGGAGAACAGGTTCGCATGGCCGCTTCCGATCAGGCAGACAGGTTTCAATACATTCCACAGATTCCATTGGAAATGAAGCCTGCTTTTTTTGCTGGAATTGACTGCGTAATCTGTGCCTCCAGAGATGATCCGGAACCGATCACGGTTGTGGAGGGGTGTATATTTTCAAAAGCAGTGATCTGCTCTGAACATACCGGAATGTCATCACTCCTTGAACAGGATTCTGCGGGATACGTATATGGCGGTGATGACCCGGCAGAACTGGCACACTGTATCGTGCGAGTTCTTGGCCAGAGCACTGAGGAAGCAGGTGCCATGCAGGAACGGGCACGATCATCTTGTCTGTCGCATTTTTCATTGTCGAAGTTTGATGAGAGACTGGAAACAGAAATCCTTCCTGAACTGCTGACCCCGGATTGGCTGAGCGAAAAGCCCGATGCTCAGTCTCTGCTTCTTCGTTTGTTGGAGAACAGCAGACAAAAACGCCTGCAGCTCGAGATGCAGCAAAAGCAGGAACTTGAGAAGATGATCGAATTGGAGCAGAGTATCAGTGAAAAGCAGGTTCGTATTACTCAACTGGAGGGACAGAACCAGGCACTCATCGAGGCTGTGAAAACGTGTCAGGCTCACATTCATTCTCTTGAT
>CACXHF010000018.1 GCA_902767305.1 uncultured Eubacteriales bacterium | reverse complement strand
GAACGTAAATCAACCGCTTTAGCGTCCGAACATAGGGAGCGCTGTAATCTTTGGCGGAAATATGATCCAGATACGCCTTTCCTACATCAGCGGTATAGATCTCATTACCGCCCATAAAATCACACAGTCGGTCAAAATGCTTCCCCGTATCACTCAGAGTGATGTTGGCATAGTCGCCTTTGCTCTTCAAATTCAGAAGCCTCTGCTTCAACAGAGGTGTTGGCATCGACACAGAATTCTGTAGGCCTTCCATTTTTCTCCTCCTTGTCGTGGTAATTGCCATTGGCACTAAAGATCAGTCCAATTGACAAGGAGAAGTTTACCAAGCAATTGTGGTGAAAAAATGGATGACTTGTGAATATTATGTGAAATGTATCAGGCCAGAGAGTGGACAGACACGCCAGAGCATCGTTAGCAAGAAATTGGGGACACGCTCTCAGATACACACCCATGTTGGGGCAAAGTAAGGATTTGTTATGTCTAAGAGTTTTGCCAAGACACCGCTTGTAGAAAGGCTCCGTGAAAAAACTGTTAGAGTAGCGAAACTCTAGGCATAACACTTCTTATGCCATAATCGGCATAAGAAATGGAACAAGGATGAGCATCGCTTGTTCTGCTATATATCGAAGAACTGGCAGGGGCAGCCACTGATTAACATTGAAACAATTGTCAACTTGATTGATTCTACGACAACCAAGAAGGTACTAAAAGTGATCTGTCAGGTAGACAACAACGTCTATGAAACCGGAAAAAAGATCACAGAAGAAGAAAAGGAAAGCGTAAATATCGAATTCTTAGAACCGTTTACTCAATGGAACTATATCATCCGGCCTGTTCAAAATGATGTGGTTGTTTTGTGACAGATCCTAAACCCTCATAAAGGAGGAATCCATAGCGGAAAATACATGAATCTTCATTATGTTTTCATTTTCTGATTTTCTATGGTTTTTAAATCTTGTTTATGCTATACTAAACATCAGCATTCTAATACCAATTATTTTTTCGAAAGAAGGGGTTTCATATGAAAAAAATGAGTATGATTATGGGGATGCTGTTGGCTGTCCTTTTGATTGTATCCGTGTTTCCGGATTGCAGTTCAAAGGCCGAGTCAACCATCAAAACAGGAATCATTGGAGCGATGGATGAAGAAGTGGATTCCCTGAAAAAAGCGGTCAGCGATGTAAAGATTACCAGCATCTGCGGCATGGATTTTTATGAGGGAATGCTGGACGGCCAGAACGTGGTAGTTGTCAAATGCGGTGTCGGGAAAGTCAATGCGGGAACCTGTGCCCAGATTCTTATCAGCATCTTTGGCGTGAATCGTGTTATCAATACCGGGGTAGCCGGGTCCCTGGACGCTTCGATTGATATCGGAGATATTGTTGTGTCCACTGATGCAGTACAGCACGATTTTGATCTGACTCCGCTGGGATTCGCTCCCGGCACGTTGTTTGAAACCGGTTTACAGGCATTGCCTGCGGATTCGTCCTTGCGGGAAAGTGCGGTGAATGCTGTCAGACAGTGTGCACCGGAAGTTCACGTCTTTGAAGGCCGTATCTGCACTGGCGATCAGTTCATTGCATCTACACAACAGAAAGAGGCGATTACCTCAGTATTTGGCGGTCTCTGTTGTGAAATGGAGGGCGGTGCAATAGCCCAGATTTGCTATCTGAATGAGGTGCCCTTCGTTATCATTCGTGCAATCTCAGACAAGGCAGATAATTCTGCTGAAATGAATTACACTGAATTTGAGCATGCGGCTGCGGTACATTGCGCTGCTATCACCCGATACATGATTGCCCACTGAAAGCAGGGGAGTAGACTCAGAAATTCCCGGATGCTGTCAGTCGTATGAAGATAATCTGACCCTGTCATTAACAACCCGGACGTCCGAGACAACAGCAAGATCTTCATTGTATTTTAGACTGCTGCACTCCACGGATAAGCAAAATCTGTGGATTTTGTAGATTTCGCTACCTAGGTTTGTCGCAGCTTTTTCCAGCACAAATGTCTGCGTATAAAGAAAGCGTTGTTTCGGGCAGGAATGCATCATCAATTTTGAAAGGATACAAGCATATGTGGCTGCTATTCGCAATTCTTTCATCGGTTTTTGCTGCTTTAACTTCGATCCTTGCCAAAGTTGGCATTGAAGGCGTCAATTCCAATCTGGCGACCGCAATCCGGACAGCGGTTGTACTTGTTATGGCATGGGGGATAGTCTTTCTGACAAACGCACAGAAGGGTATTGGCCAGATCAGCCAGCGAAGCTGGCTCTTCCTGGTTCTTTCAGGTTTTGCAACTGGCGCATCCTGGCTGTGTTACTATAAAGCTCTTCAAATAGGCCAGGTATCCAGAGTTGCACCGATTGATAAACTGAGTGTCGTCATTACGCTAATTCTGGCATTTGTCTTTCTGCATGAGCAGTTTACCGTGAAATCCGTCATCGGATGTATCCTTATCGGTGCCGGTACGCTGCTGATGGTTTTATGAATTTCATTTTTCCGTTCCATCCTGACGAATGGATATTCTTCCTGTAAGTATGAAGTGGCACTTAATACGACTGAAATGAGAAATAGCACTATATCGGCACTATATCGGAGCAATATAGAATGGTAAAGCAGGATTGACTATTTCAATGAAAATGATAAAATATCGGATGTTCATCGGAGGGTAGATTATTCTTTAAGATAATCAGCCGGATAAGATGCGGGTTTGTGCCTGTGACTTATCCGGCTGATTTTGAGGTTAATATGCAAAAGGCTAACAATTTCACAAGCGGCAGAATACTGTCTCCGCTCATCGGATTCATGCTCCCTGTTTTTTTCGCCATGTTTCTCCAATCTATGTATGGCGCTGTTGATCTGCTGATAGTCGGTCAATTTGCCCGTTCTCTGGATGTTTCTGCCGTATCAACAGGCTCCCAGGTTATGATGACGCTGACTAATCTTGTTTCCAGTTTTGCCATGGGAACGACAATCCTGCTCGGTCAGCGGATCGGTGAAGGACGCAGCCGTGAGGGTGGAGGAGTGGTAGGGAGCAGCATCTGTCTGTTCGGTGTAATCGCCGGTGTATTTACCATACTGATTCCACTTCTTGCAGAACGAATGAGTTCTGTAATGAATGCACCGGAGGAAGCATTTGCATCGACTGTTTCCTATATCCGAATCTGCGGATTTGGCTCTGTATTTATCATCGCCTATAATCTGATCGGCAGTATCTTTCGTGGAATAGGCGATTCCAGAACCCCTCTGATGACAGTGGCGATTGCCTGCGTTTCCAATATTGCCGGTGATCTTCTTCTGGTGGCAGTATTCCATATGGGAACAGCAGGAGCGGCCATTGCAACTGTTCTTGCGCAGGGAATGAGTGTCATCATATCTCTGAAAGTCCTTAACAGAAAAGAGCTCCCGTTTCATTTTGACCGGAGTGATGTCCACTTTCAGCAAGATGTCATTCGAAAAGTTGTCTGGCTCGGTCTTCCGATTGCACTGCAGGACCTCTTAGTAGGGATCTCTTTCCTTGTTCTTCAGGCAATCGTTAACGGACTTGGTCTTATTCCTTCTGCCGGAATCGGAGTAGCAGAAAGGGTCTGTGGATTTATCATGCTGATTCCAGCTGCATTTATGCAGGCAATGGCAGCATTTGTTGCGCAGAACATAGGAGCAGGAAAATATGACCGTGCAAGAAAAGCTCTGATATATGCAATCAGTGTATCAGCTATGCTTGCAGTAGTCATGTTTGCGGTAACCTTCTGGCGTGGTGATCTGCTGGCCGGCATCTTCTCGAATGATGCCCATGTCATTACTGCGTCAGCAGATTACCTGAAAGCCTATGCCATTGATTGTTTGCTGACCTGTTTCCTGTTCTGCTTTATCGGTTTTTTTAACGGCATCGGCATGACCCGTTTTGTGATGATACAAGGTATTGTTGGTGCATTTCTGGTACGTATTCCGGTAGCTTTTCTGATGAGTCGGGAGATTCCGGTATCCATGTTCCATATTGGTCTGGCAACGCCATGTTCAACGATTGTGCAGGTGTGTCTATGCCTGATCTGCTTTGTGTACGCCAACCGAAAGCACCGGATGATTTCCGAATAATGTTTCGAAAACTGATAATCCGATGAACGGGAAAAAAGTCCTTTTTTCGATGAACCAGTATTATTTTAGAATCGGGTAGGTGGCCCCGACTCGTATGAGTCGGGGTTGCCCTCCCACACCGCTCGTGCGTACGGATCGCGTACACGGCGGTTCGGT
>CACXHF010000017.1 GCA_902767305.1 uncultured Eubacteriales bacterium | reverse complement strand
TTAACCCATGCCCACAGAAAGCTGCAAACATCCTCACCTGTCAATTTTGCTTTTGCATTCCCGTTAGAAATGGTTTTTACCGGATCAACAGAATTGGGATCATACCATTTTGCTACATTTTCGATGTCTAAAACAGCTGCTATGGATTTTTCCTCTTCCTTTGTCCACTCCCCCTTATGGCCTGCTATATATCTCGCCATCATCTGCATGGGAACAGACAAACCTTCCCTTCTGTTTCCAGGTGTGATCCTGGCTGCAGGATAAAGAATGTTCCCTATCAAAAGCGATGCGATAACGAGTGCTGCAGCGACACTAATTCCACATTTTCTGTGATGTTTCATGAACCACATCGTACAAAGAGGAACAAGTACTACATAAAGACCTTCATTCCTGCTCAACAAACACAGCAGGCCTGTCAGAAAGAGCCATAACACATTCCCTTTTCCCTGCAGCTCTTTCGCTATCATTATGATAAACAGCAACAAAAAAGACACATACCAGACATCTTTAGTTGATACCGCCATGATGTTTGAAAAAATGGGATTGAATCCATAGAACACGATCAGTCCCCATCTGATTGAAGAGGCAACTGCATTATCCTTTAAAAACTGCATCATCCGTGCCAGGCAAAACGAACAGAACATCATTTGAAAAGCACTGTACAGTCCGTATCCGACAGTTTCTGAACCGAGAAACAATTTTCCGCCCCAGATAAATCCACCTAAGAGCAGCGTATGCACCACCGGATGATGAGTTGTCAGTTCTGCGCCCCCATCAACGAATGTCTTTGTGAACTGGTATACCTGCATCACGTTGTCTCCCGGAATCATTATTCCTGGATAACAGCAGAGATAGGAGAACGACTGGAGCAACAAAATACCCATCCATGGATATAGAAGCGGATGCCGGTCCATTCTGATTGTGTTCGTGGAATTGACCCAGTCTTTTCCTTTACTCTCCACCACTTCAAAAGCAGCATGCACTGTAGGCATACTTACAAAGAAAAAGCCTGGAAAAGCAAGCAGCCATTTATATAACTGATCCCCTCCGCCAAAGGGAATTCGTTCATCCCAGTCATATTTAAACATAGCTCTCCCAATCACCAAAAAGACTGCATATACAATGGACAATATACATCCCGTCGTTCGTAGTTTCTTTACTCTATGAAAAAGTATCGCAGCCAACAAGGAAAAAAACAGTTCATAATAACCCGGAAAACATAAAACCAGAGAATCCAATGAGGAAAAATCAATGGAAAATGAAAACAGCGCCAGTAAGGCAACCATCAGACTGATCAGGATGTCTTTCTTACCATTCATCTGTTTCTCTAATCCTCCCTGCGACCTCTTTTCACCTTTTTTCGGTAATTAACCTGTTTTTTCTGCATAAGAATACTGATCTGCATGAACATGCAGCATCTGATTCTGTTTCCCGGCAATTTCAATAACGATCATTTTTATCCTTTTCAAAGATTTATCCAAGATCATAAGTTTCATCAATAATGTGAAATATACTTGACAGAACACCATATTTGCAGTAAAAGCATATCAGTCAACTGTATGCAGCCTAAAAATCAGTTATATGAGGTGAATCTATGGATTATGCAAAAGAATCTGCTCGACTGCATGAAATGTGGGGCGGTAAAATTGAAGTCGTTTCCAGAGTTAATATAAACAGCAAAGATGATCTCTCTCTGGCATATACCCCGGGTGTCGCTCAGCCCTGTCTTGAAATCCAGAAAGATTATGACAGGTCTTTTACGCTTACCCGCCGGCACAACCTGGTTGCAGTCATTACGGATGGTACCGCGGTATTAGGACTTGGAGACATTGGACCTGAAGCAGGAATGCCTGTTATGGAAGGGAAGTGTGCGCTTTTTAAATCGTTTGCAGATGTAGATGCTTTTCCAATCTGCATCAGAAGCAAAGATGTTGATGAGATTGTACGAACGATATACCTGATTTCCGGCAGTTTCGGCGGCATTAACCTTGAGGATATTTCCGCTCCAAGATGCTTTGAAATCGAACGCCGCCTGAAAGAAATCTGTGATATTCCTGTTTTTCATGATGATCAGCATGGAACAGCCATTGTTGTAGGTGCCGCTGTCCTGAATGCCCTTCGTGTTGTCAATAAAAAAATTGAAAATGTCCGGGTTGTCGTTAATGGCGCCGGATCTGCTGGCATTGCAATTGCCAGACATCTGCTGACACTTGGTGTTCAGCATTTAAAACTGGTAGACCGAAATGGCATTCTATGCGAGGGTGTGAAAATGAATCCCGCGCAGGCTGAACTGGCAGAAATTACCAATCCGGAAAAAAAGGGGGGTACACTGGCCGATGCCATGACAGGTTCCGATGTTTTCATCGGTGTCAGTGCACCTCATATCGTAACTAAAGACATGATTCGTTCAATGAATGAACATTCCATTGTCTTTCCAATGGCCAATCCTATTCCGGAAATTGAACCTGATGAAGCAAAGGCTGCAGGAGCATTTATTGTCGGAACCGGACGAAGTGATCATCCAAATCAGATTAATAACGTTCTTGCTTTTCCGGGAATATTCCGCGGTGCGCTTGACGTCCGGGCGAAAGAAATCAATGATTCAATGAAGCTGGCTGCATCACATGCTTTAGCTGATCTTGCATCTGAAGACGGTTTGTCCGCGGACTATATTCTTCCTCTGGCCTTTGATAAACGTGTCGGGCCAGCGGTTGCCTCAGCTGTATCAAAAGCCGCAAGACAAAGTAATGTTGCCCGTCTGTAACCCGCATCATCTTTCCACTTTGTTCGAAAGAGCAGCGTCAAATTAACGCTGCTTCTTTAATTTCGCTTTTTCATCAGATTCCGGCATACTGAAACACCTCTGCTGTATTATTCAAATTCTTCCGGAATCTGCCCAAAACGT
>CACXHF010000016.1 GCA_902767305.1 uncultured Eubacteriales bacterium | reverse complement strand
CTCAAAGGGATACTGCCTGTACCTCTTTTCAGGTTCCGGAATACCAACCTCCTCCATGAGCCGAAGCGCCCGTTCACGGGCTTCCCATGGAGTCATGCCAGCCACCATTCCTACAGCACTTTCATGAATAGCAGCAAGAACCGCTTCTGTGCGTTTCTCGCATGGCATCTTCTGAATATTCTTCAGATGACTGATCATAGCCTCAATCAGAACCGTCAGATTTTCCCTGACCTGATCCAGGTTTATAGTGTTCGGTAGCGGAACCGTCCACGACTTCCCTTTTACCTGCCGACGGGCAGCCTTTTTCATTTCCCGCTCATATCTGGCCTTTCTGCCGGCGTTATGCCGGCATCCGTCCTCATAAGTGCGGAGATAACGTTTTACAGAGCTTTCGAATGTACAGACTCTTGAATCCCGGACAGGATCGATAGGATCAATAGATGCCGATACAGCGGCACACATTTTCTGTGCATAAGGCTTAAAAGCCTCGACTCCACCGGTGCTGAGTGCATCAAGTCCTACTTTAAGCATCTCGACTGCTTCAAGCCGGGCATGGTCAAAACGTTCATCCGCTGCACGGATCCCTGCCTCAGCGTCTTCCCTGAAGGCAGATTCAAATTTATCGGAAATATCCGGACATACTCTTTTGAGAAGTGTTGTACGGTCTGTTTTTCTCGAAAGAATCGTTCGCATCCGCTGGATCAGCCCGTTGAGCCGCTCTGAAATCATCCCTGTATCCGCAATGTCCAGTACCGTACGAATTTCCGCCAGATCTCCCTCACTCAAAGCATCCGGATGTCTGGCATGTTCTGCATATTCAAGAATTTTCTTCTGCATTCCGGAAATATTCGCATTTTTATTAACCAGAAAAGCAAAACGTTCCATAACCGGAACAGCATGTGAAAGCGACTGCCGTGCATCATTGCTGGACTTTTCAGCCGCGCCCAGTGCCGTTTCCATTTTCCGGTATTGTTCCATCTCCTGGATTATTTCCGCTTTTCTTTCCGGATATCTTGTCGTCATGTAAGTTTCAAGCAGATGCGTACGATCCCGGAACGCAGTCCGACTGTTGCGGCGGCGCATCCGGCTCTTGAGAAGCATCGCCTCAGTCAGCTGTTTTCCTACCCTCATGATGGGATTGAGGCTGGAGAGAGGATCCTGAAAAATCATTGCCAGACGATCCCCTCTAAGGCGGCAGAAATCCTGCTCGTCAATCTGCAGGAGATCCATTCCGTCATAAAGAATCTCGCCGCTCATCGTAACGGCATTAGCAGCCTGAATACCGAGAATAGCTTTGGAAGTAACAGATTTCCCGGATCCGGATTCACCCACGATTGCCAGCGTCTCCCCTTTATAAAGATCAAAAGAGATGCCTCTGACTGCCTGAACCATGCCCGCTGCTGTCTTAAAACTGATACGCAGGTTCTGTACCTGCAGTTTCTTCTCCAACTGTTTCATTATTCGACTCCTCTCAGACTCGGATTGAACGCATCCCTCAGACCGTTTCCAAAGAGGTTGAAAGAAACCTCAAGAAGCGAAATAAACAGTGCCGGGAAGAAGATAATGTAGGGATCCGTAGCCAGATAATCCTTGCCATTGGCAAGCATGGTTCCCACACTGGTCAATGCAGAAGACTCCAGATTGATGATTCCCAGATAAGTCAGAGAGGATTCCGAGAAAATCACACCCGGGATGACCAGAATGGAACCCGTTATTATTGTCCCCAACGAATTCGGAAAGATATGTCTGAACATAAGACGTCTGTCCCGTGCACCCAACGTTCTGGCTGCAAGAACATATTCCTGATTCTTAAACCGGTAAAACTGCATACGTACCCTGGCAGCCATGCCAATCCATCCAGTCAGCACAAATGCAAACAGAAGTGCTGGAATGATACCAACCTTGTTGGCAAGATGCAACTGGAAAAGCGTTGTAACCACCATAAATGGCACATCATAGAGAATGTCTGCAATCCGATCCATAACCAGGTCCACTGTCCCGCCATAATATCCCTGAACAGCACCATAAATCGTTCCGATAAACAGGTTAATGACTGAAATGCAGATAGCCAGAAGGAATGAAAAGCGGGCACCGGTGGCAAGCCGGGTAAAAATGTCCTGTCCCTTTGCATTGGTGCCGAATACAAATGAAGGTTCAAAACCGTAACAATACTGAAAATAGCTGTACTTGCTGACACGGACGACCAGAGTTCTGGCACTGCTGGTCCCCGTTATCCGGGCATAGGCCAGCGGATGCTCCGGATCATTGTCAGCCGGAATCCGGAGTGAGTGATACAGAGTATCCTCAGGTGTTGTTTTTTTGTATATCGGCTTCAGATTGCCGTCTTTGGTCAGTTTCGGCTGACCTTTCTTGTCAGATTCATACCAGATATCAGGATTATTTTGCTTGGCATCCGTGATAGCCGGATAAATCACCTGAATGCCGGTCTGATCCTGCCAGTCCTGAAGTTCTTCAAACTGCTTCTCGTTCATTGAAAGACTGAGCATTCCCATAGCTGCATACTTATCGATACGCAGATCGTAAAACGTGTTTTTGCGGTTTCCTGAGGAAGAATCCGCATAATCCTCCCGAAACACTTCCCGAATAACCGGCAGACCTGTTTCCTCTTCCAGTGCCCGGAACATAATGTATTTGTTCTTGTTAACCGTTACACGGCTGGTTCCGTCTATTCCAAGAACTGGCATTTTCGGGGGCAGTTTGGCATACTTGAGGTAATTGGTATCCGTGAGTGACTTTGAATAGGTTGTCTCACAGAAAATCGGAACCAGGATAGCATACAGAACCAGAACAAGGATGATATAGAAGGCCACAACTGAACTTCTGTTCTTTCCGAAACGGTTCATGGCATCCCGGAAATACCCGACAGGTTTCGTTTCCAGTTTTTTATCATGCATCCGTCCCTCCGGCGGAACGAATTCAAAAGCTGATTTCGGGATACTGTTCATGCTTTCTTACTCCCCATTCTGATTCTAGGATCGATAAAACCATAACTGATGTCTACAATGATACCGGATGCCAGACCGATAAACGTATAGAAGGCAGACAGGAGCATGAAGAAATTATAATCCGGTGTAGCCGCCGTAATACTGGCCACATACAGAGGACCAACGCCTGGAATACCGAAAATCTGTTCAATAATCAGAGATCCGCCCATAATCCCGATGAATTCACCAAGAATCATTGGAAAGATAGGCACCATGGCATTACGCATGGCGTGACGGATTGTGGTCTGCGCCCTGGTG
>CACXHF010000015.1 GCA_902767305.1 uncultured Eubacteriales bacterium | reverse complement strand
TATTCCAACAACGGCGGATCTTCCTGGGCCATCATCAATGGCAAGGATACCGATCTGGCTCTGGATTTCATGCAGATGTACCGCAATGTTGATTTCTACAATGCCATTCTCCCGACCACCTCTGCAATCGCGACCTTCGCGCCTGCTAAGGATGCTCCGGCTTATACCGCTCCCAACGAGTTCTTCAACGGAACTCCGATCTTCGCGACCATCGTAGAATACACCGGACATGTTCCGTCCAATATCACCGGTGCTTACTACTATGATGCCCGCAATGCTGTTTCTACAGCCATCACCAATGCTCTGAACGGTGCCGATATTAATGCTGAACTGGCTAATGCTGAGGATACCGTAAACTTTGCAATGGGCTTCTGATTCTTTCCAAGTTGAATATGCACTGCCGTTTAGGATTATCCCAAACGGCAGTGCTCATTTAAGGGAAAGTTTGTGGTGAAACCGTCTGAAACAGAGGAGGATATCCGAATTCGGACGGTTTTCAGGGTGCACCTGCACCCATGAAAATGCAATTTCAGAGGAGTGATCCTATGACCAAATCCGCAGGTCAGCCTGTAAAAAAGCGGCTGACGATGCATCAGCGGCAGAATCTTGTCGGCTGGCTGTTTCTACTGCCGGCCACAATTCTGATTATCTGGCTGAGTTTTTATCCGATGTTCCGGGCTCTGATTATTTCCTTGATGAAAGGAAAACCGACAGCACTTCAGTTCTCGGATCCGCTTTTCAGAAACTATCAGCGAATGATGCAGGATAAGGTATTTATTCAGTCACTGATTAATACCTTCACTTACCTGATCATTCAGGTCCCGATCATGCTGGTGCTGGCTATGATCTTCGCTTCCCTTCTGAACCGCCATGACCTCAAGTTCAAAGGGCTGTTCCGCACCTGTATTTTCCTTCCCTGCGCAACCGCACTGGTTTCCTACTCCATCATTTTCCGTACCCTTTTTGCGTATGACGGCATGATCAATGCCCTGCTGATGAATATCGGCATCCTGAAAGAGCCTCTGAACTGGCTTAACAGTCCGAACACGGCAAAGGCGGTCATTATAATCGCACTGATCTGGCGCTGGACCGGGTACAATATGGTGTTTTATCTGGCGGCCATGCAGTCAATTGACTATTCTGTCTACGAATCGGCGAGAATCGATGGTGCCAGTGCTACGACGCAGCTGTTCCGTATCACAATTCCGCTTCTCAAACCGATTATTCTGGTTACGGCCATTATGTCGACCAACGGCACACTGCAACTGTATGATGAGTCAGTCAACCTGACACAGGGCGGTCCGGCCAATGCGACCATTACCATGTCACACTACATCTACAACACGACCTTTATTTCAAATCCGAACTTTGGCTATGCGGCTGCCATGTCGTTCGTCGTACTGATTCTGGTAGCCATTCTCTCTGTGATTCAGATGAAAGTGGGTGACAAACGATGAGAGAAGGTGCCTTTAAAAAGTATTTCAAGCGCACCATGATGTATCTCTTTCTCATCGTGGTATCGCTGATTTCGGTTTTCCCGATTTACTGGTGCTTTATTTCTGCATCCAATACCACAGCGGAGATCCTGGGCGGCAAACTTCTTCCAGGCACGCATCTGCAGGAAAACATCAACAACCTTCTTGCACAGGCGGACGTCTTTACTGCGTTTAAGAATTCAACCGTTAATACACTGGTTGTTCTTGTTCTTTCACTTACCGTCTGTTCTATCGCAGGATACGGTTTTGAGGTGTACCATGACAAGGCCAAAGACCGCGTGATGGGTCTTCTGATGCTTTCCATGATGGTTCCTTTTGTGGCCATTCTCGTTCCGATGTTCCAGCTGTTTTCCAATCTCGGTCTCATGAACAAGACGATGGGCTTTGTGCTTCCCAGCATTTCCACACCGTTCCTGATCATGCTGTTCCGAAACAATGCCAGAACATTCCCGAAAGAAATCATTGAGGCGGCCCGTATGGATGGCGTCGGTGAACTCAAGATCTTCCTGACCATGTTTGTGCCGACCATGCGTCCTACGTATGCAGCGGCAGCAACGATCACGTTCATGAATACGTGGAATGCCTATCTCTGGCCGCGTGTCATTTTCAAAGTCAATTCTGCCATCACCATGCCGATGCTGGTTTCCAATCTGATGGGTGGATATGTAATTGATTATGGTGTCGTCATGGCCGGTGTTACCATCTGTACACTGCCGACGGTTATTATCTTCTTTATCCTGCAGAAGAGCTTTACAGAAGCTATTGCCGGTTCGGTCAAGTAACGGAGGAACACTATGTCATTTGATGCATCAAGAATCAGTGATCCCGGGTATTTTGCCGAAAATCGTGTAAAGGCCCATTCGGACCATATCTGCTACGCCAGCCTTGAGGAGCTGGCGTGCGGCAAAAGCAGCCTGCGCAGTTCACTGAACGGCGCATGGAAGATTCATGTTGCCCTGAATGAGCAGCAGGTGATTCCCGGATTTGAATCGGCTGAATTTGACTGCCATCCCTGGCGGGATATTCCCGTTCCTGCACACATTCAGATGGAGGGATACGGAGTTCCGCAGTACTGCAATGTCCAGTATCCCTGGGACGGATCGGAAAATGTCGAAATCGGAGAACTTCCGAAAGAGTTTAATCCGGTTGCCTGCTATGTCCGTTATTTCTATCTCCCGGATTCCATGAAGGGCAGACGTGTTTTCGTTTCCTTTCAGGGAGCGGAAAGCTGCATTGCGGTCTGGCTCAACGGAACGTATATCGGGTATTCCTCGGATTCCTTTACGCCGCACGAATTTGAACTGACCGATGCGCTGACGGAGGGGGAAAACAAACTGGCGTGCCGGGTGTATCGGTTCAGCGCAGGCAGCTGGCTTGAAAGCCAGGACTTCATGCGTTTCTCCGGACTGTTCCGGGAGGTATATCTTTATGCCAAACCGGCTGTTCATCTGGAGGATATCCAGGTGACAACTGATCTGAGTACCGATTATACGGAATCCGTTCTGAATGTCCGGCTGACCCTGGAGGGGGAGACGGATGGGGCAGTGTCGCTGAAGCTGAGTGACGGAAACACCGTGGTGGCAGAGGGAACCTGCAGCGGAACAGGTGAACATGCTGTGGAGATGCTGGTTCACGAACCGAAGCTCTGGTCCAGTGAGGCGCCGAATCTGTATGATCTGACACTGACTGTCTCCGGCCCTGCAGGCCAGGTACTTGAGGCATCCCGGGTCAGAGTCGGCTTCCGCCGCTTTGAAATTGTTGACGGAATCATGCAGCTCAACGGTGTGCGTATCGTTTTCAAGGGTGTGAACCGCCATGATTACTGCGCTGAGTCCGGCAGAGCGGTGCCGTATGAGAAGCTCCGGCGTGACCTGATAACCATGAAGCGAAACAATATCAATGCGGTCCGTACCAGCCATTATCCGAATCAGAGCGGCCTTTATGAACTTTGCGATGAGCTTGGTCTTTATGTGATTGATGAAAATAACCTGGAAACTCATGGCGTGTGGGAACGCTATCAGCGGGGAATGATCAGCCAGGCGGAGCTTTTGCCCGGTGATCGTGAGGACTGGAAGGATATCCTTCTGGATCGGGTGAATTCCATGGTGCAGAGGGACAAGAATCATCCCTGTATTCTGATCTGGAGCTGCGGCAATGAATCCATGGGCGGTAAGGTTATCCTGGAAATGAGCCGCCTGTTCCACCGGCTTGACAGTACGCGTCTGGTTCACTACGAAGGGGTTACCTGGGATCCGCGTTATCCGGAGACGACAGATATCGACAGCCAGATGTATACACCGGTTGTCCGGATTCGTGAACATCTGAAAGAACAGACAGAAAAGCCGTTTATTCTTTGCGAGTATACGCATTCCATGGGCAACTCCAATGGGGCAATGGACAAGTATACGGAATATGCGTACGAGGAGATGCGCTATCAGGGTGGATTTATCTGGGATTTTCTGGATCAGTCTGTTCGGGCAAAGAACCGGTACGGTGAAACGGTATTCCTGTACGGTGGAGATCATGGAGAGCAGCCTCATGATGGTAATTTCAGCGGAAACGGTATCGTTTACGGTGATGGAGCGCCTTCTGAAAAGCTGCAGGCGGTCAAGTACAACTACCAGAATATCGTGGCGGAGATTACCAGGGATGTTCTGACAGTTTATAACCGGAACATGTTTACCAATACGGATGCTTTTGACTGTGTCCTGATCCTGGAACGAAATGGTGAAAAGCTCCTTGAGATACCCTTTGAGACCAGTGTGGCGCCCGGGAAAAAAGCACGTTACGCGCTCTCTCTTCCGGAAATGACGCGTCCCGGGGAATATGCAATTACTGCATCATTCCGGCTCAGAGAGGATACACCGTATGCTCAGAAGGGATATGAAGTAGCCTTCGGACAGGGAATCTGGAAAGTAGAAGGGATGCTGTCTGAAACTGCGCATGAACCGCTGCGGATTGTCCGGGGTGTAGATAATCTCGGTGTGCATGGAAATGCCTTCTCTGTGCGTTTCAGCTATGCAGAGGGCAGAATGGTTTCCTACCGTTACTGCGGCCAGGAAATGCTCAAAGCTGGACCCATGCCGAATTTCTGGCGTGCCCCGACAGATAATGACCGCGGGAATGCCATGGCTGCCCGGTATGCACAGTGGAAGCTGGCATCGCTGTACGCGTCCCATCGTTCTTTTGAGCGCGGGGCACCAAAGTTCCCGGAGATCTGTGAAAATGGGGATGGAAGTGTTTCCATTACATTTGAATACCATTTCCCGACCACACCGGATGCGGGATGCAGTGTCACCTATACCATTTATCCGGGCGGACGTACAGCAGTACATCTGCACTACGATCCGGTGAGTGGAATGACACCAATGCCTGAATTCGGAATGATGTTGAAAATGGATGCGGATTATGATCAGATCCGCTACTATGGTCTTGGCCCGGCGGAAAACTATGTGGACCGGACAGCCGGTGCACGTCTGGGCATTTTTGAGACCACGGCAGCAGGAAATATGGCCAGGTATCTGAGACCTCAGGAATGCGGAAACCGGACTGGCGTACGGTTTGCTGAGGTGACGGATTACAGAGGACGCGGTCTGCGCTTCTCAGGTGATGCAATGGAGTTTTCTGCTATCCCGTATACCCCCCATGAACTGGAGAACGCCATGCATGCTGATGAGCTTCCGAAAGTCCATTACACGGTCATTCGTGCGGCAAAAATGCAGATGGGTGTCGCCGGAGATGATTCCTGGGGGGCACGGACGCATGAGGAGTTTCTGATTCCTGCGGACAGGCCGCTTGATTTTACGTTCTGCATCGAAGGGCTGATTCGATAACAGCCCCTCGAGATTCAAAGGTCTGCATGCGACTCCACAGAAAAGCATGCAGATGAAAAAAAGGAGGGAATGACTACCGCCCGACCCGCGGTGCGGCAGTGTGGAGAACTGCTGCAAGGCAGCTGAGGCTGCGAGACTTTCGGTGAAAGTCAGGGTTATTCATATGGCACAGGTAGTTTTGAAAGACCTGAAGAAGGTTTACGAGAATAAAGTGACAGCAGTAGAGGGAGTCAATCTGGAGATTGCTGACAAGGAATTTATCGTTCTGGTCGGACCGTCCGGATGCGGAAAGTCTACAACGCTGCGCATGGTTGCAGGACTTGAGGAAATCTCGGGTGGCGAGCTGTATATCGACGGACGTCTCTGTAACGATGTAGATCCCAAGGACAGGGATATTGCCATGGTTTTCCAGACCTATGCGCTGTATCCGCACATGACAGTGAGAAAGAATATTTCGTTCCCGCTGGAGCAGAAACGTGTACCAAAGGCGGAAATTGCGAAAAAGGTTGAAGAAGTAGCAAAAATTCTTGGTATTACCGAGTATCTGGACCGCAAGCCGAAGCAGCTTTCCGGCGGTCAGCGCCAGCGTGTGGCGATTGGACGCGCCATTGTACGTGAGCCGAAAGTTCTCCTGATGGACGAACCGCTGTCCAATCTGGATG
>CACXHF010000014.1 GCA_902767305.1 uncultured Eubacteriales bacterium | reverse complement strand
TGGCGGCAGGGGAAGCCATTTTGTTGGATTTGAAAACTACATAAATGTCTGGAACAATACCATGTTCCAGATTGGATTTGGGAATACCCTCCAGCTTTCCTGCATATGTGCCCCCTTGTTATGGCTTCTGTCTTTCCTGACAGCAACAGGGCTCTCCTCATTGATCCCTCGCGGTCGAAGTATCCGAACCGCGATTATGCTTCCGTATCTTACCCCGTCATCCGCCATTCTCCTGATCTGGTTGATCCTGTTTGACTATGGCGGCCCTGTTAACAGGATAGTACAGGCACTAGGAAACACAAGAATCATGTGGCTGGAAAGCTCAATGCTTCGTGTCCCGATCATTCTTCTGTTTCTGTGGAAGAATCTTGGCTTCTGTACGATTATTTTTTCCGCGGCTTTACAGTCCGTCCCTGCATCTTTATATGAATATGCAAAGATAGAGGGCGCAGGTTTCGGAACAAGGACATTTAAAATCACCCTCCCGCTTATTATTCCCTCGGCCTTTCTGGTATTTGTACTTGCCTGGATTAATGCCTTCAAAATTTTTAAGGAAGTTTATTTCATCGCAGGAGGCTATCCGGATCGGGCCGTATATACTCTGCAGCATTTTATGAATAATATGTTCTCCAAAATGAATTATCAGTATGTGACGTCTGCTTCTTATTTTTTCTCGTTGTTTGTCCTTGCGTTGTTTGGTGTTCTGTTTATCCTCCAGCGCCGGGCTGTTCGATCCATGATTTGAGGTGACGGGAAATGAAAAAGACACATCCTTTCCTGTTGCTTTTGTTTGGGGTTCTGGCTGTTCTGCTGCTTTTGCCCATTGCTGTTACGGTGATGTATTCCTTCTTTTCACCTGAAGAAATACGGGGATTTATGGATCGGCGGAATCAATACAGGGATGCTTTTATGGAAATAAAGCTGATTCCGCGGATGATATCGCTGGATCAGTATGAGACAATCCTGATTCATGATACAAGCATACTGCATTACTACATGAATTCTTTATCCTATGCAGCGCTTGTGATTACAGGCCAGATGATCATTATTCCTGCATTGGCATATGCTTTATCCAGATACGAATTCCCCTTCCGGGATTTAATCAATTTTGTCCTGATTATTCTTTTCCTTTTACCATTCCAGGTGACAATGGTTTCAAATGTGCTGACCCTTCGGTCGCTTGGATTGATGAACACAAGGTGGGCCATCATTCTGCCTGAAATAGCATCGCCGTTTTATGTTTTTTTGCTCAGGCAGTACATGGTAGCAATCCCCGGGGATATGTTCGAGGCTGCGCAGATGGACGGTGCCGGTCCGGTTTATTGTTACTGGACAATCGCAATTCCTGTGTCCGTTCCCATACTTAGTGCGGCAGCTGCGCTTTCTTTTGCGGATTGCTGGAATCTTGTTGAGCAGCCTCTCGCATATCTGACAAGCCGACAGGATCTGTATCCGCTTTCCTTAGTGTTTAATCAGCTGACACAGAAAAGTACCGGTACAGAATTTGCCGGTGCCGCGTTATATCTGATACCGGCATTATGCGTATATTTGTTCTTCCAGGATGACATCATTTCCGGCATTCAGTTAACCGAGCTTAAATAAGGAGAAATGACGTAATGAACACATCATCGGTTTCAGGATATACGCGCAGGAAAAAAGTGGTTAAATGGTTTTTGATTCTGATGGCAGTTCTGTTTCTGTGCGTTTTCTTATCCGGAACACTAAAGACTTTTGCCACAGCGAAAGTATACGCTGTGCTACCATCCTATGGGAATCTGCAGGAAACCCTATACATGACAGGTGTATTGCATTTCCCTGATCAGGATTGCATCACTGTGCCGGAATTGTCGGATGATACTGCTTATATCATCCGCAAAATTCATGCCGCACCGGGAATGAGAATACAGTCAGGGGATCTGCTCGCAGAAGCAGTGATCGCGGACTATGACAATGTGATCCGCAGCATTGAGAATGATTATATGGAAGCATCAAAAGAACTCATGCTGCTGGAATCTGGTTATCCGAACCTTCATATCTCCAGTCAGGAAGAAAACTGGATTCATGCATATGAAGACTATCTGCAGGCGGAAAAGAACGGCTTATATGCCGATGCAGAATTATCAGTAGCCAAAGAAAAAAGCAATACGGAAAACAATTCATTTGCACCGAATGAAAATAAAGACACACCAGATATCAAAGCGTTGGAATCTGCCGCTCATGATACACGCGAAGCCCTGGCTGAAGCAAAAAAACGACTTCAGAAAGCAGATCAGATGGAGATAGATCCAGCAGTCAAAGAATACTTGCTGCAAAAAAGAGATATTGAAGCCAGAATGCAGGCATCTCAGGATAAGATGCAAAAAATCATGCTGGCGGCTGAAGCCGCACACGAAATAAGGGCACCTCATGATGGAGTTGTCATCAGCGCAGATATTCAGGAAGGGCAGATCTGCACAAGCGGTGAAAACCTGTTTACACTGAATGGTCAGTCAGCAGAACCTGTTTTGCTGGCCAATACAGAAGAGCTGGATCGTTCAGTAGCTGTAGGAACACCTGTTGAAATATACGGAAGACGCGGCAATTCAATCAATAGTTATATCAGCGAAAAAACATACGATTCCCAGGGCGCAGAAACAGCTGTTATTCCTGTTCAGATGTCCGAATTATCTGATCTTGGCTCCATGACAACGCTTCTTTGGGACGGTGTGGATATTACAGCAGAGTACAAAAAAGATGATATGATGCTGTTACTGCCGGCCAGTGCCCTTCGCGGAGAGGATAAAGATTACTTCGTATATACAATAAACGAAACAACCAATCTTCTGGGGCAGCAGGTCTATCAGGTAAAAAAGCAGCCGGTCGAAGTGCTGGATATGTCAGATAACATTGTGGCTATATCTGATGACCTGATGATGGGTGATACCCGAATTGCTTATATGGAAGACCGGGGAATTGGTGAAGGCTCAGAAGTACTTGTGATTAATGGTGAAAGGTGAGTTTTATGCACAGGATAAAATTCTCCTCCTTTCTGTTTGCATTACTCGGATTGCTGTTTGTCCTATGGGTTGCTTTTTCGTTATATTCAATTCAGCCGGATTATGTCGGTATATATCGAACAGATAATTCCGACGATTTAACATCAATGGCAGATTCCGTCGCTCAGTCTTTTGGTACAAACGCTGTCAATAACACCTATTCCATCTGTGCGAAACGGCAGCATGAGTATATTGCTTCCTCATATGATGGCCGGGAGTGTACCCTGTACGGTATATATGCAGATTATCCCGAGTACAGGGGCAGCACGATGGTTTCG
>CACXHF010000013.1 GCA_902767305.1 uncultured Eubacteriales bacterium | reverse complement strand
GGCGGACGAGAATAAAAGCTTTCTCTGCGAAATAAACCGACTTGTCAATACAGCCGGTATTCCCATAACACTTGTATGCGATATTGCCCCTGTAGACCGCAGCAGCAAGCACATGTATCTCTCAAACAGCAGCTTTATGAATATATATGAATTTGCGCAGGTCATGAATGCATGCTATTCGCATGAGGGACATGAGGAGGAGGTAGACACTCAGACCCTGGAAAATGAGTTTAAAAAGCAGTCACTGGAATATAAGATCTTCAATATCAACCAGGTCAAAAGCTTCAGCCGATATCTGGACGCAATTCATTGCTTCTATACGGATCGTCCTGTCGATTATGACATGCTCATGGAGTTTACACCCGAGGAAATCGGACGCATTGCGCCGATGGAACACGAACGATGGATACGTGAACATCAGTCGATGGGCTGGCGTTATGGTGATGAATATGAGCATGTACCGGTACCGGACGGGGCAGATGAACGTGCATGGCGCAAGATGCTGCGCGAGCAGATGCGGTGTCATAAGAATGTGATGGACGGTGAACTTACTAAGGCTCAGATTCGAAGTCATTTCAATGATCTGCCCGAAAAGGATAAGAACAAGGACTGGCTCCCCTTCAACAGCATGCTGCGATTGATCCGGAAATACGACGGACTGCGGATTTACCGTTTTGCAGCTCATACTGATGAGAGTGATGCGTAACCATATACCTGAGTCGGGTCTGCTTTTTGTCTGCTTTCCTGAAAAGCCGGGGTACAGCCGCCGCTGCGGCCGTACCCCGGCTTTTCTTCTCTGTTTCTCTCAGAACCTGTATTATTATCCCGGTGTTTACTCCCAGATCGCCATGAAGCTGACGGCGCCACGGACCTTATACTTTGTCCCGGCCCTGAACTCCTCGCCGGTATTCTTATCCCGCCAGCACTTGAAGACAGCTCCTTCTTTTTCTGCCTCGGCGAAATAGAACTCATTCAGATTACGGATTTTCTTTTCAATAACGCCCGTCTGATTTTTTAGTTTTCCGCCATTGAGATCGAAAATAACCGTGACCTGAGGCTGTTCTTTCATAACTGTCTTCTCTTCCTTCACTTCCTCGCCGTGTTTGCCGATTCTCGCCGAAAGATAGACACCGCCGCCCCGCGGAACATCGATGTAATACTCACCATTTGCATACTGAAGCGGAATCCGTTCACCCAGTCCGTTGTAGGCACCCTCAATATAGTACCCGTCTGAGGCATTGATTTTGAGGGTCACCCGATCCCCTTCACGGGCAACATTGTATCCCTCGTACTCTGTCGTGCCGCAGGTCGTCCGCACTGCATTTTCATTCGCCTCCACCTTGATGATGTACCGGATGCTTTCCTCAATTTTCCGGGTAGTCTCAGTGGAAACAGCTATGTCCATGCCGCCGTCTGTTTTTTCTAATGTCTGTACGACATGTTTTTCGCCATCTGCTGTCTCTGTCGGCACGATTTCCCAGGCCGTCAGTTTCAGGTTATCCTCCGTCACATTCTCATTGACCATCACGGGAGTATAACCGCCCGAAATAGTTCCGGAGGTAACAACGTTCACAGTTGTTTCACTGTTTTCATTCAGAATCACCTGCAGACCTGTATCCCCGCCGCTTATGTTTCCGTTGTCGAAGAACTCTCCCGTCGACTCGTCCTCTCCGTCCCTGTCCTCGACACGGACTGTTACAGTGCCTGTAACGGAATCGGGTTCATCCTCAATGACAACACCGGTTCCGGTAAAACCGGCCTCGGCGGAACCCGGATTTCCTTCATTCTCAGCCGCGGGAATCATTTCAATACTGCCTATGATATTCCCTTCATTTATACTGATATTGATTACGCCGCCGTCCCCCACAATTGCCCTGAGAGCTGCATCCTCTACAGAATAATCTGGTTCCCCGGCAGCCGAAGGATCCGCGTTTTCATCATAGTCGTCATTGACCGGTTTTTTCGTTCCGCCCAGGGTGACGTTCCCTGTAACGGTAAGATCCACCTGACTTCCTTCGTCCTGAGCATCCGCATACACGGCAGAATGAATTCCTTCCTCCTCCACGCTGAGCGTCACACCGTTTCCGATTGTCACGTCGACAGCACCTCCGTAGGAAGCATCTGCACTTACACCGGAAGATGAGCCATTATTCGTCTGTACAGAAACCGTTCCACCGACTTGGACTTCCGTCCTGGATCCTTCGCCGTCGCTGTGTGCCGCAACACCGACTGCATTCAGATCTGCAGAATCACTGGAAACTGTAACGTTCACATCTTCTCCGACAGTTACCTTGGCTGTTCCCTGGGTTTCACCAGATCTATTTCCGCTGTTTACAGATACACCTTCTACATATTGGGGACTTTCTTCTCCGGAGGACTGGACCTGGACCGTCACGCTTTTTCCGACACTGACCTCTGCGGTGCTGCCGTCTCCACAGCTATCTTCATATATACCATATGTTTGTGTAACAGGGTCATCTCCTGATAAAGTGGAGACATTTTCTGATACGGAGGAAACATTCACATCACCTTCGACCGTTATTCCGATCGTGCTGTCC
>CACXHF010000012.1 GCA_902767305.1 uncultured Eubacteriales bacterium | reverse complement strand
GTCCGACACCGACGAATACGCCGAGTCCGACGCCAACAAATACGCCGAGTCCGATACCGACAAATACGCCGAGTCCGACGCCAACAAATACGCCAAGTCCGACACCGACAAATACGCCGAGTCCGACACCGACGGTGAAGCCAACGAATACGCCGAGTCCGACACCGACGGTGAAGCCAACAAATACGCCGAGCCCGACACCGACGGTGAAGCCGACAAATACACCGAGTCCGACACTGACGGTGAAGCCGACAAATACACCGAGTCCGACACCGACGGTGAAACCGACAAACACGCCGAATCCGACATCGACGGTGAAGCCGACAAATACGCCGAGTCTGACGTTAACAATGAAACCGGCAGAAAAGGTGGAATCTGTTCAGACGAGTCCTTCAGCAGACATTATGGTGCTCAATCCAGTTAAAGGTCTTAAGATGGAAGAAGTTAAGGAAACAGAGATCACGATTGTCTGGGAAATGGTCGAGGGTGCACAGTATTATGAGGCAAGTATAAAAAAGAGCGAAGACAAAGAGGATGAATGGAATACAATCCGGGTCAGGTATCCGGAGGTTACATTCTCAGGCCTGACGGAGAATACGAAATACGATTTCAAGGTTTGCGCAGTGGCGGAGGATCTTTTCTCACGTGAAGTATTCCTGCTGAATTGCAGTACTGCTGGAACAGATAAAAATGCCGATGGAAAAGTATCTGGTCAGAGTACGACTTCACTGCCTGGATCAGAGAAAGGCCGCAGCGAAGATTTACCGGTGACGGTTGTTACAACAAGGTCAAAAATACTTCTTCGCCCTGAACCGAATGAGAACGGGAAGAATGGTCCGGATAATGTGGGTCCTGATGAAATTCTAAGTATTTTCGGACTGTATAAGGATCCAAGGTCCAAAGGCTGGTATGTCCGTATCAGTCAGAAAGCCCTCCAACTGACTAATAAAAACGAGTCTGCAGGCACTAAGTTTGTTCAGGGCTATGTTCCGATCAAGTATACTGATCTGAAAGACCTCAGCGATGAAGAACTGATGCGTATTCACGAAGAAGCGATTGCTGTCGGGGCTTCTGAAACAGAGCCGCTGGATGACGTGTATTTCGGAGACAAGACTCTTCCTGCTGTGGCAAAGGTGATCGGAAGGGATGTTAATCTGAGAACACAGCCGGGAAGTGCCGGTGAGAAATCCAAAGCAGTTGTAAAGGGCGGTACGGATGTAGATGTTCTGGAGCTGGTTCTGGGAGATGATGATCAGTATTACATTCATGTTCGTGCGTTCATCGTGACAAATGCGAATATGGAGGATGAAAAAACTGTAACAGCAACAGGATATATTCTCGTCAAATATACCGATCTTATTGATCGGATTAAATTCTGAGAATCCTTTTTCAAGGATAATGAACAGATTATTCTGTCTGAGCACAGAAAAAAGACAGCCGGAGATATCCGACTGTCTTTTTTTTATCAGCGGAGAAGGAAAAAGAGCAGTTGGCGTGATGTGATTGATGCCTGTACAGAAGGGCACAAAAGCTGAGAGCAGGACCGGTGTATCAGGTTCTGCTTTTTGAATAGAAAAAATCAGAGGCGAGCAAAACTCCCCTCTGAGGACCTGTGTCAGATTTGAAATCTGTCAGAATAGAAACAGATCAAAAAGAGTCTCCGAACAATTGTCGAAATCGTGCTGAGCGGGAATTATATGCAATCTGTTTCCTGCAGAGTATTCAGCGTCCAGCTGTTCAGAACAGGGCGGGCTAAAACAGGGCCGGAGGAAGAAAGAAGCATGACAGCCGGCATGTCTCTGCTGAGGAAAAGTGCAGGAGCCTCCGTAACGGAATAAGCGCCGCAGTCATGGAAAGCGAGAATATCGCCGATTTCAAGGTGTCCGGTTTTATAGGAACGTACAAGGATATCTGCCGTCGTACAAAGTGAACCGCACAGCATCCAGGATTCCCCGGCATCTGGAGTATCTGTATCCCTTGCAGGAATCTGGGTGATTCGTGGGACCCGCATGCCCATGCTGCCACCGAAATAATTAAGGTGGTGAATGCCGCCGTCAAGAATTGCGTAGGACTGTCCTTTGTTGGTCTTTGCGTCCTGAACGGCGGTCAGAAAGGTTCCGCAGGATGAAGCAAAGAAACGTCCCATTTCAATAGTCAGATGGGCTTGATCTGCCAGAGCTGCAAGGTCTGGAGCCAGTTCGCGGATGGGTGCCAGAGTATCACTGCTGTCTTCATTGGCAAAGTAAGGGTAATACAGACCGGTGCCGTATTCGATTTTTTCGACGGAGAAGCCAAAGTCTTCCCGGAGATGTGAGCAGATTTCAGAGAGATAGAGAAGTTCTTTGCGCTGATCCTGAAGCTTTTTTCGCTGAGTGCCGGAAAAATAATGAATTCCTTCAATGAGAAGGTGCGGAAGATGGTCCCGTCCGGCAATAACCTGTTCAAGATCAGTAAGATCCATTCCAAACTGAGAACCGGCTGTGAGGCGAAGTAGAACCGGAAGAGTCAGTCCGTGTCTGGCGGCGGCTGCCTCAAGTCGTGTGACATGCAGGCGGGACTCACAGGTGAACAGTCGAACGCCATATGAAATTGCGCGTTCGATATCTGCATCGGTTTTGCTGACCCCGGAAAGGAGAATGTGAGCGGGATCAATACAGTTATGAATACAGATTTCCAGTTCTCCGGGTGAACAGACCTCAAGCAGTCCGATAGAACGGTCCATGGATGAAATCAGAAAAGGGTTTGCTTTGATGGAATAGCACAGTCCGATGGAGGGAGGGAGGATGTTCCGGATAGCCCTGGTACGGTTATCCAGTTCCGTGAGATCAAAGACATAGGCAGGAGTACCGTATGTTGAGGCGATCTGCCGCATCTGTTCGGTGTTCATCGCCGTCCTCCTTTTTTCTCAAGATAGGACTGCATCAGGGCCTGACGGTCAATCTTTCCGTTTTTATTCAGCGGCATGCTGTCGACAAAGAGATAAATGTTGGGAATCATATACTCCGGCAGAGAGACACGCAGCGCTTCTGAGATGGCAGCCTTGTCCTGATTCGTGCCGGACGCAAAGGCCAGAATCTTGTTCTTTTCATGATAATACAGACACACGGCCCGTTCGATGCCCTCTACTGCTGAAAGCTGTGTCTCAATTTCTCCAAGCTCGATGCGATGACCCATGTGCTTGACCTGGAAATCTTTTCGACTGGTATAGACGATCTCGCCCCGCTCGTTGATTCTGGCCAGGTCACCGGTACGGTAGATGATTTCATTCCATGAATTGTTCAGTGGATTCTGGACAAAAGCGGATGCAGTACGGTCCGGATTGCGCAGATAGCCGAGGCCGACACAGGAACCTGAAACGCAGATTTCACCGGATTCACCGGGCTGTGTTACCTCGTGATCCTGCTCATCCAGCAGAAAAACATGCTCATTCGGGAATGGGATTCCAATAGGCAGCGCTTCATTGTCTGCGTAGTCTCGGTCAACCACATAATAAGTGCAGTTGCAGGTAATCTCAGTCGGACCGTACAGATTGACATAGGTGCAGTCCGGAAGCGCACGCTTCAGCTTGTTCAGATGCTTAATGGGCATGGATTCACCGGAGAAGAGAATTATCCGGAGATGTTCTGGTGTACGGTACTGAAGTGCGTTCATGGTAGTCAGGAAGCAGAGGGCGGAGACAGCCCAGACCATGACAGTGACGTGATGATCGCACAGGTAATCCATAAGGACGACTGGCTGGGTAAAATAGGGAGTGGGAACAATCAGAACCTCAGCTCCGGTCATGATACCGCTGTAGATATCCTTGACGGATACATCAAAGTCGAAAGGAGCCTGGTTGGCCAGCACATCCTGATGAGTAATGCTGAAGATCTGGGTAAAATCGGGAATGAAATCAATGACATTGCGGTGGCTGATGACCACACCCTTTGGTGTTCCGGTTGATCCCGAGGTGAAATTGACATACAGGGGATCAATGTCCAGCATGTCGGCACGTCTTGCCGCCAGACTTTCCGGATTCTCGTTTGAAGACTGAAGATCTGTGATCAGCAGAACGGGACCGTTATAGCCGAATTCACGCAGGGCAGCAAGATGCTCAGCGTCTGTCACGACAAGAGGTGTCTGAGTGGTTTCGATAATGGAAAGAATTCTAGGACCGGGATGCCGGAGATTCAGCTGGGAATAGGCACAGCCGGCATAGACGGCGCCGAAAAAGCCGCAGATGGTTTCTACGGATTTATCCATATAGAAGCAGACAATGGAGCGAGACGATGCGTAGGGGATAATGCCTGAGGCAATTCGTCTCACCTGTGTGAGAAGATCGGCAAAAGAAATGGAATGCTGAGGATCGGTAAATGCAGTCCGGTCAGGATACAGGGATGCAGTCGCGTCCAGATAATCAGGAATAAGGCGTTTCAAAAGATTGCTCCTTTCTGGCAGTGGTCTCTCGGCGGACATCGAAGTGCTTCGGTGTGCGGAGATGACCCTCTGATGCTGGGTCAGGTTCACTTATCACTAATACTCAAATGTACGCATGCGTCTGGCAAAATCGAAATCGGCAGGATAATCGAAATAGGTATCCGGATTCTGATTCTCTCCCTGAATCCTGGCATATACCCGGAGGTTTCCTGTTCCGGAAAAAGCGGTGTGCAGTATGGGATCCTCACCGTAATCACGGAGGAGGGTTTCGTTTCCGTCAGCATCCAGGTAAACGAATCGGTATTCCGGTTTGGAATGCCAGTCGATATTGCAGTCAGCTTTAAAAGTATCCGAACCTGCAGGCCACAGCCACGTATTGGTGATGCCGTGCAGGGAATCCAGATACAGCCAGTCGTTTGCATAGAAGAAGTCGGACATGTCCTCGCCGTTTCTCACGGCATTGAAAACCCGGCAGAAAGTTTTTGTAAACAGATCAGATCCTTCACCGGACATGTGATAGACATCGAAGAAATACTCATCCAGACAGGGCATAAGCTCAGGCTTTGCGTACTGGAAATTAAAGCAGGGGATATTCTCCTCGCGGCAGAACAGCATGAGAGACTGACAGTAAGGAAGATAGGACGGCGTAGCCAGTGTATGACTGGTATGTTCCGGTGTGATGATGATCATCAGTCTGGCACCGTATTCCTCTTCAACAATCCTCCGATACTCCCGAAGGAGAGTTACCGTGTCCTCCAGAAGAGGATAATAGTTGCCTTCGATATCCTCCCGATACATCAGAACACGCAGGTCGCTGTTCAGGCTTTCCGGATCCGGCTCATGACGTACATAACCGGAACCCATATAGGTTTCCTTCGGATTGAGACAGTCTGCGTATTTTCGCATGGCGTCAGGGGCGTCCCGCCGGGTATGCATGGTTTTCAGAATGCCGCGGATCGATTTGGGAAACATCTTCCGCATAATAAAAGCGCGATCAAGATAGGCATGATCAATCCTGGTGGCATTCATATAATACTCGAGGAGTGTGTCAGAACCGGTCAGGAATGGAGCCATACGGCACTGTGCTTCGATGGATTCCTTGGCAGTATTCAGCGCATACGGTTCCAGAACCATCACAATCCACTTCGGATTGCTGGTTTTGTACATCTCTCGGGTCATGGCCAGATCGCCCGGAATCAGTGCACTGTGAATGGCGCAGTTGAAGGCAGTGAGACCGGTTTCCTCTTTTACGATCTGCGGATTCATGTGATAAAGGACAACCGATGAACCGACAAAGGCAAGTTCGATATCACTTCGGGACTGCATTTCCCGGACAGTATTTCCGGAAATCAGATCGGTTTCAATCAGATTGTAATTGGCAAAGGACAAAAAGAGCAGAAAACAGACAAGGAACAGAAATGCCCGGATGAATCCTTTTCGGTTTCGTGTCTTTCTGTCCATTTCAGTTGACGGCTTGTTCACGGATTCCTCCAAAGAAAGAATGATTAGTTGATGCGGGATAGTCATTTGAAATCGGCGGCAGTTCGGGATGATCCTGAAGCCGGGCGTAGACACGCAGATGCTCAGGTACGTCCGACTGATTCAGAACGAGCATACCGCCGGGAAGGTATTCAGTAAGAAAGGTTTCGCTGCCGTCACTGTTTACGGAGGCGAAAGCATACAGGGGAGCGACGCCGGGCAGGTGATTGGCATTGGCCAGAAATAGAATCTGTCCATTCTGCACCTCCGGCAATTCATCCGGGGTCTGTTCCCAGGAATAATCCCACTGTCCATGGTAACGGTCCAGCCAGACATTGGGAAGCGGGTTCAGACTGAGAAGGAAAGACCACTTATCCGGGTAAAACAGTGGGGAAATATCCTGACCTTCCGAAAACATCCTCAGACATTTCCCCAGAGCTTGTGAAAACAGGTCGACGCCTTTTCCGCCAAAGTGGTAGGGGTCGTAATAATAGGAATCCAGACGGGAGAGAAGTTCCGGCCTGGCCATCCCAAAGTTGATAAACGGAATATTTTCCCCGGAACAGAACTGCTCAAGACTCAGACTGTACCCGAGATTTCCGGGAGAGGAGAGGTAGGCGGCGCCGATATTCGGGAAGACCAGAACCAGAAGACGGGAACCATGTGCCGCAGTCAGCTCTCTGTACTGTCGCAGAAGGGATACGTATTCGGATTTGAGAACATATTCGCCGACGACCGGTTCCCGTCGGAATGACTGACGAAGCACCTTTTCCGGACAGGGATCTGTTGAAAAACGGACAAACCCGCGTCCTTCATAATGCCCGGCACGATCCTTCTGACTGACGGCTGCAGGGTTGATTTTTGAGGGGATGAAATGCATGGCAAGCGTCCGCATCATCTCATTCACAGATCTTATGGAAAATGTACGGTAGAGAAAGAGTCGGTCCAGATACCGGTGATCCAGCTGAACCAGGTTCATATAATACCGCATACGTGTTGAAATTCCGTGCAGATAAGGCATCAGGATATTTTCTGCTTCAATATCCTCTTCGTCTGCCTCAAACAGGGAAGGCTCCAGAACCAGCACCACCGTCTCCGGGCTGCAGGTCCGGTACAGTTCCTCCGTGAGTGCAAGTGCACCTGGCAGAGACAGACAGGGAATACCGGCATTGACGGCTGTCTTTCCGGTTTCCCTGCTCAGTATTTCGGGGTTGATATGATTGCGGACGATTGAGGATCCGACGAAAACAAGTTCAGCATCCGGCGTATTCCGAAGATCCCTTAGGGTAAGTACAGCAAAGGTGTCGGGACGGACAAAAATCAGGTTCCCGGCAAATGCCAGAATCAGAAAAACGAGAAGGAAAGTCCAGAGGCGTACAATACGTTTTAACAGAAGTCTGTGCATGAATCAGAAAACGGCATAGAGAAAATCAGCAGAGCCGCCGCCGGCTGTAATAAAGAAAGCAAGTGTGATGTACATGAAAGCCATCAGAAGCAGCCAGCGAAGAGGCAGAGGCCGCGAAAAGATCAGCTGACGGACATCCCGT
>CACXHF010000011.1 GCA_902767305.1 uncultured Eubacteriales bacterium | reverse complement strand
ATACAGACCTTTTACGTTTTTGCTGATTCAGCAGATTCCGCCCGATACGTGAGTCCTTCATGAAATGAACACATTCCCGCTGCATATCGTTATCACCGTACTTCCGCTGAAGGGCGAATCAGCTCCCTGAAACACTTGCGCGGGCTGCTCTGTAAGCACCTGTTTTTCCTGCTCAGAGACCGAAATTCTCTCATCTGCCACAGATACAGCATGAGAATGATGCTCCTCCGGCTCCTGCCGGGCAGTACACGTTCATGTCTATTCCTGCAGGATTCCGAAAAAGCGTTCCGTATTGGCTTTGGTCTGTGCGGCAAGTGCCGTTTCCTCCATGCCCATATACTTTGCCAGTTCTTTCAACACATACGGCAGATTCCATGGGACATTGACACGGTTCAGTCCGGGGACATTCCGCGGTGACAGATACGGCGCATCTGTCTCAATCATGACCCGGTCCGGAGGCAGAATGGAAACCGCATCCCGGAGATCCGATGCGCGCCGGTCATCGCAGATCCAGCCGGTAATTCCAATCATGAACCCCATTTCCAGATACCCGGAGAGCTCCTCCCGCGTCCCGGTAAAGCAGTGAACCACGGACCGCCGGCAAAGGTCCGGAAACGCCCTGAACTCAGCCATCAGTACATCACTTGCCCGCCGTTCATGAAGAAACATCGGTTTCCCGGTCTGCGCCGCAAGTTCCATATGACGTCTGAGGCATTTCAGCTGATTGTCCCTTCGGGAATAATTCCGGTCAAAATCAAGTCCGCATTCACCCACCGCCACCAGGCGCGGATTCGCATTCAGAAGCCGTTTCAGAATGTCAAAATCCTCATCCGCGGCATCATCGGCATTGTGCGGATGAATTCCGGCAGTCCCGTAAACCGCATGCGTCTGAACAAACGCATCTATTTTCAGATTTTCCTCCATATCTGAGCCGGTCAGGATACACCCTATGCCGGCCGCTGAAGCCTCCAGGAGAACGGATTCCGGATTTCTGAACTGAGAACAGAACAGATTGACGCCGATGTCATACAGATTCACTTTTGCCAGGAAGGTTTCTTCCATTCAGGCAGCACTTCCTTTTCTATCCATTGATCAAATTTCCTTCTCAGCGCAACCGGAATGTTGATAAAACAGGCCATCTGCTGCAATGTGCCCATCTGAACACCATACGGGTTCGTAGGTATCCTGGCACGTTCAAGTTCCAGCTCAGTCAGTTTAACATACTCATCCAGTGCCGGACAGGACGAGAGACACATTTTTGCAGCCTCATAATTTTTCGCTTTCCAGAAGCACATCCCAAGCTGATATTTTGTCAGCAGATCGCTGTCCTTAATCCAGTCGTCCGGACCTTCAGACTTCATATTCTTTTCATATTCCTTCCATTTCATTCCCTTTGAATAGGCCAGGAAGTCTTTCTGGTACTGTATGGCTTTCTCAGTCTCCCCAAGAACAGCGTAACTGTCCATCACACCAAAACGGATGCCTGCCCCGTCACGATAATCCTTCTCAAGAAGCTTTTCACCATACTTCATCGCTTCTTTATACCTGCCTGTCCCTATCATTGTCCAGAAAGTCTGCATTTCTTTTTCGCTCAGCAATGTCATGTTGGTCCCCTTTCCAGCCGATTGGCTTTTCGTCTATCGTTTTTATTCCATTATTGTAGTATACCCGTTATCCTCCATCCTGTACCGTGTCAGATGCCCTTCCTCCTGAATATCCGTGGTCAGACCGTCATCCGTGTAATACTCATAGACGGTTTCCTCCCCGTCCGGGAAACCAATGAAATCCACATGCCGGAGGTCCGTCTCTGCCGTACACCGGCCGCCGCCTGAGATCGGAATCATGTGATTCCGGCGGATAAAGAAGATGACATCTGACAATGCACATGGGACATAATGGTCACCCGGTTCAAGCACCGTCGCCTCCACACTCCCGTCTTTATGGTACGTCCGGAGCATCATTTTCTCCGGCAGATAGACCATCCGGCCGACTGCATTCTGTTCATAGACAGGGGCGATCATCAGGCTGCTGCCCATCATCAGCTGGTCTTCAATCCGAACTGCCCGTTCATCCTCCGGATAATCAAACGCCAGCGGCCGGAAAAGCATCTCGCTGCGCAGTGCCGCTTTCACAAACTCGCTGTAGATATAGGGCAGCAGGACATACCTCATGTTCAGGACATGCCTGAATGCATCCGGGTCCGTAAACTGATAGGGTTCCTGTTCCCGTGTCCCGAGCGCGGAATGATTCCGCATCAGCGGAGTGAAAATACCCAGCTCCATCCAGCGCAGCACCAGATCCTCCGTGGCATT
>CACXHF010000010.1 GCA_902767305.1 uncultured Eubacteriales bacterium | reverse complement strand
GTCAGAATCCCGTGGGCATATTGTGAAACGCTCTCCGCCGCCATTTCACCGGTCACAATATCCACCAGAATCGCGCGTACAGACTGAGTGCCATAGTCGACACCAACTGCATACCTGGACATATGCATCTCTCCTCCTGTTTTCCGGCATCAATGCTTCCCCTGCCCCGCCAGCCCTTCCGGGTCTGCCTGCTGCACTGACTGGCAGCGGCAGTCTGGCCGGTTTTCACCGTTTCCGGCAGGATGCCCCCTGAAAAAGAGGCATCCCTGCTGAAAAAGGACACGGTGTCCCTCCGAAGTAGAGCCCCCGAGCAGTTCCGTTTCAGATAACATCCGCTGAGAAAGACCCCGGTTGTCAAAAGTTCCGGCGGTTCTGTCCGTAAACCCCGGCGGGGCCTCTTCAGCAGGATGTCAGCTCACCTGAATCAGATCGAATCCCGGACAAACGTAAAGGAATCCCACGGAATGGAAACCGGTTTCCCCTGGTTGATAATCTCATCCACGTGCATCAGGAGAGGAAAATCCTCTGTCCTGACTTTTCCCGCTTTTTCAAGAAGCCGGACCGCCCGTGCTGTCCTTGTGATAATCACGATGGATTCAAGCGTCACCCCGTCCAGTTCACGCATGGCCTCCTCAAAGGTCAGTCCGCGTCCCAGCAGGGTTCCGATTTTCCGGGTGCGTCCGCCGAATATGGTCACATACAGATCTCCCGCACCAAAGATGATGTTCTCAGGCAGTCCGCCGCACAGCCGGATCAGCTCCGTCATCTCCCGCACACTCTGTCCGAAAAGCGCCGCCTGCGAATTGTAATGGAGCGCCCCGATCCTGCCGTCCCGCTTCTCCGCCAGACCGATGGCCAGTGAAACGGCAAGGGCATAGGTGTTCTTAAGCGCAACAGCGCTCTCCACGCCGCGGACATCCGTCGAGAGGCTGATGTGATAATACGACGTTCCCAGCAGCGACCGCATCCATCTGAGCGTCTCAATGTCCTCTCCGCAGAATGCGACGTGGCTGTCATCATGGTCTGCCAGCTCATAGCTGGTGCAGGGTCCGCCGATTCCGAAAAAGCGCATCTGCCGACCTTCCGGCTGCATTCGTTTCAGATAGATCGGGTACGGTGTCAGGGTTCCGTCCTCCTCGCAGATCATGCCCTTTGTTACGCTGAGAATCGGGATGTTTTCCGGAAGAACCGGCAGCATCTCACTGACAAGCCAGTCAATTCCGAAACTGCTGACTCCGTTGAGAATCAGTTCCGCACCCTCCAGTGCCTCCTGCAGCTCTTCAATCTGATAATACCGGATTCCCTCATGAAGCGTCCGCTTCAGGGTCGGATGGTAATTATCCTTCCGGAGCTGATCAATGATCTCCCTGTCCAGAGGGGATCCCACCAGACGAACCTCATGCCCGTTTTCGAATGCCGGAAAAGTAATCGCTGAATTCATCTGACCGGCGCAAAGAAATGTAATAACGCTCATTTTGTTCCTTTCCAAGCTGAAAATGCTTTCATCTGTCTGATTGGACCTGTTCCCGCATCTGTCCGAAAAAAAGCGGTACAGGATTCTGAGCTTCTGTTTTGACTGTTTTGATTATACAGGAACAGGCCGGTATCAACAAGTCATTCCGGAAAATTCTGCTGCCCGCAAAAGGCGGCAGCTCTGCCGGATGCGTCCGTGACTTTCCGGGCAGAAAAAAGCCGCCGGATAACCTTTTCCGGTCATCCGGCGGCTGTCATCTGAACAACCGACCATCGTCAGCTTCTTTTCATGTTTCCCTTGCTCCGGTACATTTCATGATCCGCCCGTCTCAGAACACTGTCCACTCCGGTATCTTTCCATTCATCATACCGTGCATAACCAATCGCCGCTGAAACACGATTCCAGGGCTCAAGCGAATCATCTGACGCAATCTGCTGTATCCGGTTCTTAAACTGCAGTACGAGATTCATCGCATTCTCAAAATCCGTGTCTTTCAGCAGGACCACAAATTCATCTCCGCCGATACGGTACACAGACGAATGCGCAAAGATTTCGCAGATAATGCCGCTCAGTTTCATGATCGCTATGTTTCCCTTGTCATGACCATAATTGTCATTGATCATTTTCAGGAAGTTGAGGTCGATCATCGCCAGTCCGAAGTCATAGTTCCCTTCGCCAATTCCCTTTTCGATCTCCCTGATCTGCTTATCGTAGGCCGTCTTGTTCCCGACACCGGTCAGAGAATCAACGGTTGCAAGCCGGCTCATGGCATCTGCATGCTCCTGTGAGCTCAGCAGTTCACGCATGGTAATCTTCAGCCGGTCCACCATTTCATTCATCTGTCTGGTCACATCGCCGATCTCGTCGTTGTGCTGAACCGATGCCCGGTAATTCAGATTTCCCTCCGAGATAATCCGCATATCCCGTCCAAGCTGTTCAATAGGACGTGTGAGAATTGTAGAAACCCGGTTTGCAATAATTCCGCTCAGGAGAATAATCAGGCCGGCAATTCCGATAAATGTCAGGTAGGCATGGATGATATAGCGGTCCGATTTTGCGATATCATCCTGAATTGTCTTTGTGGGAACCGCAACGCAAAGCGTCCATCCCACGCGTTCAATCGGGACACAGACATAAACCGCTTCTTTGGTTTCCATAATGCCGTCCGGCTGTGACAGAAGCGTCTCCAGGGCTTCCGTACTCAGGCCTGTGTACTCCTCGACACTGACCTCCAGAGAATCCGGCGAGATGAGTTTCCCGTTTGTATCAAGTGCAAAGGAGAGAGCATTTTCACCCGCGTTGATATAGAGCATTTCATCAAACAGGGCCGTGATATCAAAATCCGCACAGTCTACGCCTTCAATCTCACCCTTCTCATTTTGAAAAGGCGAACCGACGGTAATGGTCAGCCCGCGCCCCTGAGAATCCGTATACAGATCCGTGTAGAAGACACCGGTCTCCTGCAGCCCCTTCCTGTACCAGTTTGACTGAAAGTAGTCGTAGACCAGTTCAGGCCCGGGCTCAGGCACGGAAAGATATGAAAAACGGTCATAGGAGGTCAGCAGGCCTTTTGTGTTTCCCAGATAGAGCGTGTTAATCAGCTTTTCATTTGCTTTGGCGATCGGGGCCAGCACAAATTCGAGATTGCTGAAAAAAAACAGATCATCATGGAATTCCTCTTCGGTCATGCCTTCCCGGACAAACCCTCTGGTCAGCGCATACTCATGTGTATCCACCGGAGAATAGAACATTTTTCCCTGTTCAATCAGCTGCTCTCTGTTCAAATACATCTCTTCAATATAATCCGTAATGAATTCAATGTATTTTTCGTAGTGTTCAAGCCTTGCATCTGCTGCAACCGCTTTCTGCAGAACAATACTTTTCAGATTCCGCTCGAGCTGATCCGTCAGCACCTCTTCCGTCGAGTTCTTTATCCATGATATGCAGATCATTCCCGTAACACTTGCTGCAATAAGTCCAATCAGCATTGTGGCCAGAAAAAGCAGAAGCACTCGTTTCCGAATCGGTACTCTCTTTTCCAGTTTATTATTCATCCGTCACAGTTCACCCTCTGTCTGATCCTTTTCCTGTATAACTATCCCATCCATCTTAACGGCTGGTCTTTGAGCCGGAAAGTCAGTAAAGCCCTCTGTGCATATGTCAGGCAGGAAACAGCGGTACTTTCCGGGAAGCCGTCAACAGACAGGAGAAACCACCGTTGTATACGGAGTCAGTCTATCAGAATCGGCCGAACTTTTCAATAAGGAATTCCGCAATATGCAATTTTTTTCGCATTATCTGCATAATTATTCATTTTCGCTGCTTTCAGTTCCCTGTCTGCCAGGCTCAAAAAACCAAATCGACCTCCATGTTCCATAAATACACACAATTAGCACAAAAAAAAACGCATAAAATTCGCTATGACGACAGATTGACGAATTCTCAGCAGCCTGTTAGAATCTAGAACGTTTTCTACTTTCACACCATGATAATGGAGATCGAAACGATGACTGTTTACCATAATTCACTTGATCCCTTCTACCGCTCCCCCTTCGGTTCCCTGCCGGTTAACACGCAGATCCGTCTGCGGGTATCCGTCGGAAACGAGCAGCTGCCCAGCCGGGTTGATCTGCGCATCTGGGACGGAGCCGAACACCGGTATCCCATGCGCTCCCTGGGTTCCACGCACGGCCGTCATCTTTATGAAGCCGTGATCATCACGCCTGCCAGTCCCGGACTGGTCTGGTACCGCTTTGAGCTGTTTGATGATAACAATTCCTGCACCTTCTACGGTTCTCCGTCAAACGGAACCGGATGCGGCGTCGGCGTGCAGGGCAGCCAGGAAGGATTCCAGATTTCCGTTTACAGCGCCGACTTTAAAACCCCCGAATGGATGCGCGAGGGAATCATGTATCAGATCATGACCGACCGTTTCTTCCACGGGAAGGGAACGGATGCGCTCCTCAAAGCCAAAGCGGATCAGGGCGTCATTATCCATGACGACTGGTACGAAATGCCCCTGCTGCAGATCGGGGAAAACGCTGACAATCTGGCCAACGACTTTTTCGGCGGCAACCTCGAGGGGATCCGCCAGAAGCTGCCCTACCTCCGGGATCTGGGCGTCACCGTGCTCTATCTGAATCCGATCTTCAATGCACGGAGCAACCATAAGTACGATACCAGTGACTATATGCATATCGATCCCATGTTCGGGGATGAGGCTGACTTCCGGAAGCTCTGTGAGGACGCCCTTGCCCAGGGAATCCGCATCATCCTTGACGGTGTCTTTTCCCACGTCGGGGATGACAGTGTCTACTTCAACCGCCGCGGAACCCACGGGGAAAAAGTCGGTGCATACCGCGATCCGGAGTCCCCGTACAGAAAATGGTTCTCGTTCCATCACTGGCCGGAGGACTACGAGTGCTGGTGGGGATTCAAGACGCTGCCCAACGTCAATGAGATGGACGAAGACTACCGCAGGTATATTCTGAACGGCGAAGACTCCGTCATCCGTCACTGGCTGCGCGCCGGTGCCTCCGGATGGCGTCTGGATGTAGCCGATGAGCTACCCATGCCCTTCCTGCGTGAACTGCGCACCGCCGTCCGTGAAACCAAAGACGACGCCGTCATTATGGGTGAGGTCTGGGAGGATGCCAGCCATAAGGTTGCCTACAGCGAACTGCGCAGCTATGTCATCGGGGATACACTGGACAGCGTCATGAACTATCCGCTGCGTGATGCCCTCATTCACTTCCTCCTCGGCTATAAGGGTGCCTCCTCCATTGCCCACGATCTTTCCTGTCTGGCTCAGAACTACCCGAATCCGTTCCTCTTCTCCCTCATGAACCTGATGGGCAGCCATGACCGGCCGCGCATTCTGAACGTACTGGCCGGAAAAGACGGCAACGACATGGCACGCACTGACCGCGAGCATCTGCACCTCTCCCAGGAGGAACGGATGCTGGGCATTCTCCGTGAACATCTGATGCTCCGCTACATCATGAGCGTTCCGGGCATTCCCTGCATTTACTACGCCGATGAAGCCGGTCTTGAGGGTGCCGCCGATCCGTACTGCCGGCGGACCTTCCCCTGGGGACGTGAGGACACATATCTCGTCGAGTACTATAAGGATCTGATCCGCCTGCGCAGAGAAAATCAGGTTCTGCGGACCGGATTCTACGCCTTTTTTGCCCCCTGTGAGGACGTCCTGGGGGTCATCCGCTACAACCATAACAGCAGCGACGTTTTCGGCAATGCGGCAGAACCCGCCTGCATGCTGACCCTCATCAACCGCAGCTCCCATCCGGTCAATGTTTTTCTCCTCCGGGAAGAACTGCATGGAGCTGTCCGCTTTACCGCGGGTTCCGGTGAGTCCTACAGCGTCAGGGACGGCGGTGTCACAATTCCGATTTCCGGCATGATGGGCATCACCGTTACCGCGGTCGAATTCGAATAATACACAAAACAGGTCATCCGAATCCGGATGGCCTGTTTTCTGCTTTCTGAAATTGTCGTTCTCTGTCCTGCCATATACCCGCTTACAGGAGGGTAATGTCTGCTTCTTCAAAAGCCCTGACTGTTGCATCGTCCCAGATGGAGGACTGTACCTCGCCGATATGTGCCTTCCCCATCAGAAGCATGCACAGCCTTGACTGGCCGATACCGCCGCCCATGGTAAGCGGAAGTCTGCCGGCAAGGAGCATCTTGTGGAACGGCAGCTCCCGGCGATTATCACACCCGGCCAGAGTCAGCTGACGGTCCAGTGATTCCGGTGATACCCGGATTCCCATGGAGGAAATCTCAATGGCGCAGTCCAGAACCGGATACCAGAACAGAATGTCCCCATTGAGGTCCCAGTCATCATAGTCCGGTGCACGTCCGTCATGCGGCTTTCCGCTGCGCAGTTTTCCGCCGATTCCCTGAATGAAGATAGTCCCGTTTTCCCTTGCAAAGCGGTTTTCCCGTTCCTTGGGCGTCAGCTCCGGCCACATCTCCTCCAGTTCGAGCGCCGTGGCAAAAGCCACTTCCCGGTTCAGAAGCGGGACGCTCATCAGCTGCGGATACTTGCCGCGAACCGTCAGCTGGGTATCGCAGATGCTGCCGACAATGCTCTTGACTGTCTGATGCAGCATATGTTCATTCCGGGTTTCCTCGGTAATGACTTTTTCCCAGTCCCACTGGTCCACGTAAATGGAATGCAGATTGTCCAGTTCCTCATCCCGGCGAATGGCGTTCATGTCCGCATAAATGCCTTTTCCCGGATGAATATCATACCGGTACAGCGCCATCCGTTTCCACTTTGCCAGAGAATGCACGACTTCGCCCTCACGTCCGGCACCGGGAATATCAAAGCCTACCGGCCGTTCCACGCCGTTCAGGTTGTCATTGAGACCGGATTTCGGATCGACAAAAAGCGGTGCCGATACCCGTTTCAGGTTCAGTTCATTGGCAAGGGAATCCTGAAAAATGCGTTTGATCAGACTGATCGCCGCCTGTGTCTGATACAGTGTCAGATGCGGCTCATACCCCTTGGGGATATACGATCCATGCATATGTTAAATCCTTTCCGCCACCAGATCACCCATCCGGATGCATCCGACTTTTTCCTTTCCTTCCGAATAGATGTCCGGTGTTCTGAAGCCGGCATCCAGCACCTCCGAAACCGCCTTCTCAATCGCCGCCGCTTCCTGCTCAAGTCCCAGACTGTGCCGCAGGAGAAGCGCGCCGGAGAGAATGGTTCCAAGCGGATTGGCGATGTCTTTGCCGGCTATGTCCGGAGCAGAGCCGTGAATCGGCTCATACAGCCCGCGCGTTCCGTCGCCCAGGCTGGCAGAGGGCATCATGCCCAGGCTTCCGGCAATCGCCGCGCTCTCGTCCGAAAGGATATCTCCAAAGAGATTGCCGGTAATGATGACGTCAAACTGAGAGGGACGCAGGATCAGCTGCATGGCCGCATTGTCCACGTACATATAGCTGACCTCGACCTCCGGATACTCAGCGCTGAGACGCTGCACGGTTTCCCGCCAGAGTCTTGAGCATTCCAGTACATTGGCCTTGTCCACCGAGCAGAGTTTTCCTCTGCGCTTTTTTGCCATCTCAAACCCGATCCGGGCCAGACGTTCCACTTCTGCCACGGAATAGGCCATTTCATCCGTCGCCTGCGTCCGATCCTCGGAACGGGAGCGTTTCCCGAAGTAAATATCGCCGGTCAGCTCCCGCAGGATCATGATGTCTATGGGTTCTCTGATGATATCCGGGCGCAGAGGGCAGGCACCCGCCAGCTGCGGATGAATCCGGCAAGGACGGAGATTGGCGTAGACCTGCATCCCCTTGCGAATCGCCAGCAGTCCTTTTTCCGGACGCACTGCCGCCGGGACATTGTCCCATTTCGGTCCGCCGACGCTGCCCATCAGGACAGCATCCGCCGCATTGCACGCCGCCAGCGTTTCATCCGTCAGCGGCACGCCGTACGCATCGATGGATGCGCCGCCCAGCAGGCGTTCCTCAAATGTAAAGGAATGACCGTATTTCTGTGCAACACGCTTCAGCACCTTCACTGCCTCGCGCATGATTTCCGGGCCGATGTAATCGCCCGGAAGGGTGATAATTCTTGCCTCCATTTTTCACGCCTTCTTTCCGTTGATCCTGGCCCGGACGAATTCCTTTATGCCGCCGCAGGCAATGATCTCCTCGATAAATGCCGGGAATGGCGTCGCCTCAAACTGTTCACCGGTTGTCCGGTTCATGATGATTCCCCGGTCAAGGTCCGCCTCAACCTCATCCCCGTCATGAACGGACGCTGCCGCTGCAGGACACTCCACGATGGGCAGTCCGATATCGATGGCATTGCGGTAAAAAATCCGTGCAAAGCTGTCGGCAATAACCAGTTTGATTCCGCTGGCCTTTATGGCAATGGGGGCATGCTCACGGGAGGAGCCGCAGCCGAAGTTGCGTCCCGCCACAATGATCTCTGCCGTCTCGGCCTTTGCCCGGAAGTCACTGTCCAGATCTTCCATGCAGTGTGCAGCCAGTTCCGCCGGATCCGATGTATTCAGGTATCTTGCAGGAATGATGACGTCCGTATCCACATGATCCCCGTATTTAATGACTTTTGAGTTTACTTTCATGCCATTACCTCCTCGGGCGTTGCAATGCGGCCCATAATCGCTGATGCGGCAGCCACTGCCGGACTGGCCAGAATAATTTCACTGTTCTTATGTCCCATGCGTCCCACAAAGTTCCGGTTGGTCGTCGACACGGCCCTCTCCCCTTCTGCCAGAACACCGCAGTAGCCGCCCAGACACGGTCCGCAGGTCGGCATGGTAAAGATGGCACCGGCATCCACAAAGATATCCACCAGGCCTTCCGCCAGGCAGTCCTTGACCACCTGCTGCGTGCCCGGAATCACGATGCAGCGAACCCGCTCCGCCACCTTATGGCCTTTCAGGATCTTCGCCGCCATCCGCATATCCTCAATGCGTCCGTTGGTACAGCTGCCGATGACCGCCTGATCGATGACCAGATCCGTGCACTCCCGTGCCAGCCGGGTGTTTTCAGGCAGATGCGGCAGGGAAACGGTCAGCTCCAGCTGATCCAGATCGATCACGACCTCACGGACATACTCCGCATCCTCATCCGGCTCGAACGCCTGCCATTCGCGGGTGACCCGGTCTTTGAGATACGCCCGGCAGATGTCATCCACCGGGAAAATACCGTTCTTGGCGCCTGCCTCAATGGCCATATTGGCAATGGTCAGCCGTCCGTCCATGCTGATGGAACTGACGCCGTCCCCGCAGAATTCCAGTGACTGATACAGTGCACCATCCACGCCGATTTCGCCGATCAGATGGAGAATCACATCTTTGCCGGACACATAAGGCTTCATCTTTCCTTTCAGAACCACACGGATAGCCTCCGGCACCTTGAACCAGCACTCCCCCGTCGCCATGCCGACTGCCATATCGGTCGAGCCGACACCCGTGGAGAAAGCACCTACCGCGCCATAGGTACAGGTGTGGCTGTCCGCACCGATAATCACATCACCGGGTGCAACAATGCCTTTTTCCGGCAGCAGCGCATGCTCGATGCCGACACGTCCGACCTCGTAATAGTGGACGATCTTCTGTGCTCTGGCAAAATCCCGCATCTGCTTGGCCATGGTCGCGGACTTGATATCCCTGTTGGGAACAAAATGATCCGGAATCAGCGCAATTTTCGCCGGGTCGAATACTTTTGTTGCTCCCATCCGCTCAAATTCGTTGATGGCTACCGGTGCAGTAATATCATTTCCCAGCACCAGATTCAGTCTGCACATCAGCAGATCCCCGGCTTTGCAGCTTTCCACACCGGCTGCCTTTGCCAGAATTTTCTGGGTCATTGTCATCCCCATAACAAAATCCTCCCTTTTTCAAAAAAACTCGCCCCTGCTATGGCAGGGGCGAGGT
>CACXHF010000009.1 GCA_902767305.1 uncultured Eubacteriales bacterium | reverse complement strand
CGGTTGATACGAACAGACAGAGAAGAAGAATCAGCAGCAGTGCTTTACTTTGTCTTCGCATTCCTCTCCCCCTCTTCCTTTGTATGGATAAGAAGCTCCGCCTTTCCCGCTGTTTCCGACCGGCAGGGAGATGCATAGGTGTCCAGAATACGCCGGCTGTATGGATCCCGGATGACGGACAGGATGTCGCCGGCCAGACCCGGGGCTTCCAGCGTCAGATGCACCGCCGCTGCTTCCTCCGCAGCCGTCACGGTCAGGATGATTTCCGTTCCGGCTGGCAGTTCTGAACTGTCGGAAAACGCCATCAGCAGTTCCTCCAGTACCAGTTCAATCCTGCTCACCAGCCGTCTCGCGAGATACTGCTGATGACAGAATGCCTGCAGGGACGCACGCAGGGTTTCATCCTCATATTCATTCACGCTGGTCTTCCATGTCCATGTGCGTGTACGCATGATAAAGGCTCTGGTCTTTTCACGCCGGGGATGACTGAAGATCTGGTCCGGTGTCCCTTCTTCGTAGATTTCCCCTTCATCCATGTAGAAAATCCGGGATGAAAGGTTTCTGGCAAAGCGCATTTCATGTGTGACAATGATCATGGTGATTCCGTCTCTGGCCACACTCCGGATAATATTAAGGACTTCCGATACCATTGTCGGATCCAGCGCACTGGTTGGCTCATCAAAAAGCAGCACTTCCGGCTTCATCGCGAGCGCCCGCGCAATGGCAACTCTCTGCTGCTGTCCCCCGGAGAGTTCATCCGGATAACTGTCTGCTTTATCCTCCAGACCGACTCTCCTCAGCAATGCCATCGCCTCTGCCCTGGCCGTATTCCAGTCTTTTTTCAGCAGATCATGGATTCCCATAGACACGTTTTCGAGGACAGTCCGGTGTTCAAAGAGATTGAAGCTCTGGAATACCATGCCGATTTTCCGACGCAGTTTCGGCAGATTGCAGTCTTTCGCTGTAATATCCGTCCCGTCGACAAGAATACTGCCTGACGTCGGCGTTTCCAGCCGGTTGATGCATCGGAGCAGCGTTGATTTTCCCGTGCCGGAGGGACCGATCACGGAAATGATCTCCCCGTCACGGATAACCGCATTCACATCTTTCAGCGGTGAAACATTTCCAAAGTCTTTTCTCAGATGTTTTATCTCGATCACCGTCATTCCCCCTCAATGCTGACTTCGTTTGAAGCAAATATTCCCGGTCATCTGTAAATCGATGGAGAGTGATATTAAAAAAGCAGAGGATTCCTCTGCTTTCTGCTCTCCCCCGTGGGTTTTGTATGGAGTCTGGCAGGTCCAACCATGCAGATTGAACGGCAATCCGGCCGGAACCTGTCATCATGTCCGGCCGCCTGATGAATCCCTGCCTGCCTGTTTGACAGGTCAGAATTCTTCAGCCGTCAGACCGTTTTCATATTCCCAGCTTGTCACATCCGTTGAACATGCCTTCTGTCAGGCCGCGCATGAAATCCCTGGGCTCACGTCCAATGTTCTCAAGGCGGCTGCAATTGCAGAACATATACTTCATATTTGCAACCTTTCCAAGCACCCAGTCTGTTGTAATCACTTCCACCAGTTCCGCATCATTGTTGAACATATAGGACATATCCGTCACTTTTCCGGTATTCCATCTGCCCAAATCCAGGCTGTACAGAAGACTGCACCCATCAAACATATGGGACATATCGGTTACATTTTCTGTATTCCATCCGCTCACATCCAGGCTGTCCAGACTGAAGCAGTCAAAGAACATGCCGGACAGGTTTTCCGCGCTTTCCGTGTTCCAGCCGCTGACATCCAGTTTCATCAGACTGTGGCAGTCAGAAAAGACTTTCTGCATGGAAGCGGCTCTCGACGTATCAAAGCCGCTGACATCCAGTACTCTGAGCCTGGAACAGCCGAAAAACATGCCGTCCATCACTCTTACGCGTTCCGTCGACATCTTTCCAAGATTCAGCGTCTCCAGCTGCTGACAGTTGCCGAACATGGATGACATATCCGTAACCCTTGATGTATCAAAACCGGATACATCAAGACGCTTCAGGCTGACACAGTCAAGGAACATGCCGTCCATCGTCTGGACACGCGAGGTATCCATGAATGAAAGGTCAATCTCTTCGAGCGATTCACATCCGGAAAAGACCGCGGACATGCCCCGGATCGTCTCCGTTGATACTCCGGAAAAATCAATCTTCTTCAGCCTTTTGCAGCCGTGGAACATGTGGCCTATATCCTGTCTCCCGGTAAAGTCAACACAGCTGTTAAACGAAATGGTGTGGACATTTGAATAACCGGAAAACATCCAGGAGGGTCCCGGCGGATCTGTCAGTCTGACCCCGCCGTCTCCGGCTATGAACAGATTGAATTCCCCGTCAACCCATGCAAGAACCCGCCTGTCACCTTCTGCGGAGACGTCCCAGGCATTCTCAGGTGCACTCTCCAGCGACGGCAGAAACATTACTGACTGAATCTGGGAACGTCTGTAGTCAGCATTGCCCATTACCGGCCAGTTTTCAAAATCCTCTGTCGAATAGTCATACTCCTCACCCTTTGTCGTCATCGCCGGGAAAGAAGTATACGCCGCAATTGCAGATTCAGTCACAGCACCCTCGGCCGTCTTCGGCGCCGGTTCTTCTCTCGGCACTTCTCTCGGTTCCTCAGTCGGTACCGGAGTTGGTTCCAGAGCCGGGTTCGCAGCCGGGCTCTCCGTATTCTCAGGAGTCTGCATCTCCATGGGCATCAGTGTCGTCTCCACTGTCGGCTCAAAAACCATTGTCGGCTCTTCCGTTGTCTCCACTTTCAGCTCAGAAATCGGCGTCAACTCTTCCGTTGCCTCCACCTTCGGTTCCGGAACAGATGCCGGCACTTCTCTCGGCGCCTCAGTCACTCCCGGAGTTGGTTCCAAAGCCGGTATCGAAGCCGGGCTCTCCGTTTCCTCAGGGGTCTGCATCTCCACGGGCATCGGTGTTATCTCCACTGTCGGCTCCGGTACCGGTGCCGGTTCTTCCGTTATCTCCACGGTAGGCTCCGGAACCGGCTCCGGCTCTTCCGTCGTCTCCACCGTCGGCTCCGGAACCGGTGCCGGCTCTTCCGTCGTCTCCACTGTCGGTTCCGGACCCGCTGCCGGTGGAAGTTGATTGGATCCGGGACTTCTGAATGCAAAGAACAGGACGATGCCCAGAATAACCGCCAGTGCAGCTGCAGCTGGAATAATAACCTTTCCCTTAATTTCCTTCTTTGGCTTGGATACCAGATATTTATCGCACAGCCTGTTGATGCTTTCCTTGAAATACTCCGTTGTTGAAGTAAGACCGTTCCTGTACCGGATTTCATCTATTTCATCCGGCAGTTTTTCCGGAAAGGTAAATCCATTCAGCATAACGGGCACGATATTCTTATTGGTTTTTAATGCCTCAGTCAGCTCACGCCTGACCCAGTCATTTTCATCTGTGCACCTGTCAAGCGCACGCGGGGACAGAATAAGGATGAAATCCTTGCATGTACGGATGTTTGCCAGCAGGGCATCATTGAATTTGCCGGCCCTCAGCACCTCAAGATCATAGAAGACATTATATCCCCTGTTCTTGAGCTCCTGATAGATGTACATTGCTGTCATATCCCCGCCTTCACGGCGGTATGAAATGAAAATGTCGCAAGACGAAATGTCTTTACTCATTATCAAGGCTCCTTTATTGTATATTCATCTGTCTTCCATGGGAAAGCTTTCCCGCCGGACAGCTTTGTACTATGGCAGACCATTCCCTGCAATTCAGTCAGCTGCAGGGCTTTCCGGCACTGGCTGTTCCAGCGGTACGCTGTCATGCTTCGCTTTCTGTTCCTTATGGTCCTTTATTTTCCGGCGGGCTGTGCGCCGTGGAATGCCTATAGGGATGACCTCAGGCAAGCCATCCTGACCACTGCTCTGCACCCACTTTTTACGGCAATTCCGCCATTTTGAGTGGAAAAAACTCGAGGCGTCGCATGAAATCCGGACAATATCCGTGACTGTTGCCTGGCGAAGCAGATCATCGCCGTGACAATCAGCAGAAAAAATGGCTTCTGCCATATCATGGAGTGACAGGAGCCACACAGATATCGTGATTTTCCGGAATCTGAGTCAACTCCGGGCCTTAGTAATCTGTCATATCAGGAGATGGGCTGTCGGACTGCGGATCGTGCATACCGGTCGATTTACGAAGGACTGTTTCGCAGGCTGGAACTTGTTTCTTTCAGATGTTTCGCTGCTGAACAGGAGCTCCTTCTGACTCAGAAAGGCTGTATATTTTCTGATCGCATTTGAGCATCATTGGACCTGAGATGAGTCGCTTCACCGGTATACAATGCCGGAGCTGCAGCTGCTCCCATCAACACGCCGGAATCGTCCATCCTGTTTCTGACTGTGAACTCCGCAGTTTCTTTCCCTGATTTCACGGAGATGTATTTTTCTGTTCCTCCAGAACCTCACGTATCAGCTTTTTCAGACGTTCATCGGTCTTCTCCACATGCCCGACCCCATTATATCCTTTCACGACGGGCTTTCCCTCACATCTTGCATTTTCCACGGTAAGCAGTGCTTTAACCGTCGCCATTCCCTGCTCATCCAGATTTTCTATTTTTTTGACCAGATCATAGTATTCTCTGTTTACATAGGTAATCTCTTCATCATAAATCCGTTTGATTTGAAGAATATTGCATACCCGCATAACCAGTTCATAGGATGATGTTTCAATTCCCTTTGGAAATGCCGTGTTCAAGGTAGACATGGGAATTCCCGTTCTGGATGAAAACTCCTTAACCGATCCATACTGCCTCTTAATTTCCGCTTTTACCAATTCCGTAAGACTTTCCATCCGCTTACCTCCTTATGTATTGTTATCCGAACCGGCACTGTCTGCTGTTTCTGTCAGAACGCCAGTCAGAAAATAACATGTGCATGTCTGATGATGCGAAGCGTCCCCCGCTGTTGCTGTTATGATTATATCGGTATTCCGATATTTGTTCAAGAGGTCAATTGCTGAAATATGATGATTTCCCGTCATTTCAGAGAGTCTGTTCCCCCTGATTTTCTGACATAGCCCTCAGAACACCGACGAATTCCACTCAGCATTGATTCGTCTCTGGCATTCCGGACAGACAGCAGAGTGATTCTGACAGATACAGGCCACTTTCCAGCCGGGATCTGGAATCTACTATTCCTGTGTTTATTACACTGTTTTGAATAAATGAAAACTCTGCGGAAACAGCGCATTCCTGAACCGCAGAGCAGATAAAATATTGACAGACCCCGAAGCTGTCAGGCCTCTGTTCCCAGCAGACCGATCTCACCGGCATGCTGGCGCATTCCTTCGATACAGATCTCAGCCACATCCCGGACATCCATTCCCAGCATCTCACAGCCTTTGAGAACCAGATCTCTGTCACATTTGGCAGCAAACCTTTTATCCTTGAACTTCTTCATAAAGCTTTTGATTTCAAGGTCCATGATCCCTTTGGGCCGCATCCGCGCACAGGCCTGAATAATACCGGTCAGTTCATCGACGGTAAACAGGGATTTTTCCATATTATTCAACGGTTCCACATCTGTGCAGATTCCATATCCATGTGAAAGAATCGCACGGACATCCTCTGGATCCACCCCCGCAGCCAGAAGCGGTTCCTTCGTATGCTGCAGATGCTCCTCCGGATATTTCTCGTAATCGTAATCGTGTAAAAGTCCGACTGCTTCCCAGTGTTCCACATTTTCACCGAAATGACGTGCCATAGCGCCCATAGCATAGGAAACGTTCAGGGCATGAATACGAAGATGCTCCTCGGTAACCATGGAGTCATTCAGTTCCTTTGCCCGTTCAAGTGTCAGCATATATTTGTCCTCCTGTTTTTCTGTCTTTTTGCGGAATTCCATCTGCCGCCATATTATTCTCTCTATCCGGAGTTCCGAGATTTTTCGTCAGCCTGTCAGCTTTTTCTGTTTTGCTGCAACCATTCTCCGGCTATTTTCTTTTCTGTGGAAAGAAGCACCGCACTGCAGACAATTGTCCCAGGGCGGTGCTTTCTTTATGATTCCGGGATCTATCCGTTCATAACCGGTTCCTGTCACCGGACAGGAATATCCGGTTTTATTTCTCCGTCAGCATGTCAGCCAGCTCCCGCATGATATTCGGAATTGCAATGTTCTGCGGACAGATGGAGGCACAGGAACCGCAGCCAATACAGCGTCCCGGATCAAGGGATGGTTCCGCGCCGGCCGGATTATACTTGGCCATATGATCTCCGTTTTTGAGTCCGTTGTAGGCAGCAATCATCCTGGGAATCTCCAGTTCCATCGGGCATCCTTCCGTACAATACCGGCATGCCGTACAGGGCACCCAGGACAGCATGGACTCTGCCACTTCCTGAAGGAGATCCTTTTCCGTCTCGGAAACAGGATTGGGTTCGCGGAATGTTTCCACATTTTCGATGATCTGATCCAGTGTGGACATGCCGGAGAGAACCACTGAAACCTCCGGGATTCCCTGAAGCCAGCGAAGAGCCCAGCGTGCAGCAGAATCCTCCGGACGTATGGCATGAAGTCTTGCCATCTGTTCCTCAGGAAGCTGCGCAAGCCTTCCGCCCCGGACACCTTCCATGACCACTATTTTCAGGCCATGTCTGGCAATTACATCCACTTTTCCTTTGGCATCCTGAATTTTCCAGTCCATATAATTCAGCTGGATCTGGACAAACTCAAATACGCCTTCATGTCTTGTCAGGAATTCATCAATCGTTTCAGCTGAAACAGCGTGCGTGCTGAAACCCAGGTGGCGGATTTTCCCCAGACTCTTCTGTTTCATCAGATAGTCAATGACCCCCACCTCCGGGTCATTGTAGAACGCAACAGATTTCTCGCTGACGTTATGCAGCAGATAGAAATCAAAGTAATCCACCTGGCACTTCCTGAGCTGCTCATGGAACAGTGCATCCACCGTTGTGTCCGGACGGCCGGCAAGAAGGCTGGTAAAGCCCATCATGCCATTTTCCTTCTTTTCCATCATATGGCCCGGGAACTTGCTGGCAAGGAGATAACTGTCACGGGGATACTTTTTCATCGCCTCACCGAGAAAGAGCTCCGATTCCCCTCCATGATACCGGTAAGCCGTATCATAATACGTGATCCCATGACTCATGGCGTAATCGACAATCTCCTGTGCCTTTTCCCAGTCAATCTTTTCTCCCTGTCCTTCCACTTTGGGAAGGCGCATATTGCCAAGTCCAAGCGCAGATACTTTCACGCCGGCGATTTCATTGTAAAACACGCACATCCTCCTTTTCTCTCAGTTCCCTGCATCACAGGCCAAAACTGCAGTCTGTCCGGAAAATGCCGCACTCTCTCCGGTTTCTCAGCCCTGATCTCCGATATCACTTCCGGATCCGCCGTAGCCGGGATCATACGTTGTTCCGTTGTTGTACTGATTGACCATTGTTCCGTTTCCATACTGACCGTTCATTGCGCCAGGATTGCTGGGGTCGTATGTCGTCCCGTTTCCATACTGATTGGTCATCGCATTTGCGCTGTTATTGGGATCGTACGTCGTTCCATTGCTGTACTGATTGGTCATCGCAGTGGGGTTGCTGGGATCGTACGTCGTTCCATTGCTGT
>CACXHF010000008.1 GCA_902767305.1 uncultured Eubacteriales bacterium | reverse complement strand
GGTCAAGTATGTCAGTGGTTCGAAAAAAATGTCCCTGGAAGAGACCGACCTGACCATTAACTCCCCTTATAATACTTACCTCGTCCGGGGTCTTCCCGTCGGGCCGATCTGCAATCCTTCCATGGATGCCGTGATTGCGGCTCTTTATCCGGATGAACAGTATGTAGCACAGAAATATCTTTATTTCTGTTCCAAGGATCCAAGTTCCTCCGAACTGTACTTTTCACGTACCCTGGAGGAACACACTGCTGCAGTGGCTATGTATCGTCCGCTGTGGGAGGAATATGACAGAAGCAGAGGATTATAATGCAAACACCGACACTCCTGCTTCCTGCAGGAAACAGACAGACTTTTCAGACGGCGCTGCGCTTCGGCGCAGACGCCGTTTATTGCGGTATGGACCAGTACAGCCTGCGGGCAGGTGCGGATAATTTTGACAGCAAAATGTTGGAATCTGCCATATCCGAGGCTCACGCCCAGGGGAAAAAGGTCCACGTGACACTCAATATCTTTGCACGTGACCGGGATATTCCCGGAATGCTCCGCGCAGCTGCACATGCCAGGGACATTGGGGCAGATGCTCTGATTGTCTCGGATCTCGGAATGATTGCAGCCATTGCGCGGGAAGTACCCGGCATCGACATTCACGTCAGCACACAGGCCAATACCACCAATGCCGCCTCTGCCCGCGTATACCGGGATCTGGGAGCAGTACGGATTGTAGCTGCCCGTGAACTGTCTCTGACAGAACTGGAGCAGATGACCGCTGAGCTGGATGGAATCATGGAGGTGGAAACCTTCATCCATGGCGCCCAGTGCATGTCCTGGTCAGGACGCTGCATGCTGAGTGCGGCACTCCTGGGGCGCAGTGCCAATCGCGGAGATTGTGCGCAGCCCTGCAGATGGAGTTACGCGCTGGTTGAAAAGAAACATCCGGATGAACCATGGGAAGTTCTGGAACCGGAGGGACAGGGAAATGCTATTCTTTCAGCACATGACCTGTGTATGATTGAACATATGCCAAGGCTGATGCGAAGCGGCATAGCCTGCTTCAAAGTTGAAGGACGGATGAAAAATGAATTGTATGTGGCAACCGTCGGTCTGGCTTACCGCAAGGTGATGGATGCATGCCTGTCTGGAACTCCTGATCCTGAGTTTCTTCTTCACTGGCGGGCAGAACTTGACAAGGTCAGCCACCGCGAGTACGACACAGGCTTTTATTTCGGCCAGCCTGAGGTTCCAGGAATGGCCAGCGGAACCCGTCAGTCTGCAGAATATATGGCCCGGGTTCTGGACGTATCCGGCGGCATTGCGCTTGTCGAAATGCGGAATCGTTTTTTCCGCGGAGAAGTACTGGAAGCGATTACACCACAGGGAATTGTTCCTTTTCCGGTGGAATCGATTCGGGATGCCGAAACCGGGGAACAGATGGACAGGGTCAGTAAACCGCTTTATCAAGTTCAGATTCCCTGCGGACCGGAAATTGCTGCAGGAGACCTGATCCGCGGGCCGGTTCGCAATCGGGCAAATACATAAAAGGGCATGAATGTGCCCGAATTCTCTTGAGTTTGGAGGATGCTGTTCCCATGGAAATGCTGAGTGCTGTTGCGGAGGAAACCGTTTACCGGAATGATGAGAACGGGTATACCGTTCTGACCGTAAGAGCCGGAAAACGACGTTTTACCGCGATTGGAATTATGCCGCAGATAGGAGAGGGTGAGCGGCTTGATCTGGACGGAACCTGGGTGGAGCATCCGACGTACGGACATCAGCTTAAAGTCAGTACTATCAAAGTATATCCTCCGGAGACCCGTTCCGGGATTGAACGATATCTGGCTTCGGGGATGATTCGTGGAATTGGTCTGAGTACCGCAAAGCAGATTGTCCAGCACTTCGGTGATGAGGCACTTACCGTCATTGCAGAACATCCGGAACGTCTGACGGAAATCGGCGGCATAGGAAAGAAAAAAGCAAAGATGATTGCTGAAAGCTATGCAGAACAGGCCGAGGAACGGGAAGCCATGCTGTTCCTTCAGAAATATAACATTCCTGCAAGACTCTCTGTCAGGATATTCAAAGAATACAATGATCGCGTTCAGGAGGTCATTACCCAGAACCCATACCGTCTGGTAGAGGATATCGAAGGAATCGGATTCAAGACGGCAGACCACATAGCCGAGTCGGTAGGTATCGAACGAAACAGCCCGTACAGAATTCATGCCGGAATTCATTATGCGCTTCGTGAAGCAAGCGTGGGGATCGGACATTGTTTTCTGCCCCGGGAGGAGCTGATCGCATCCGCTCGAAGCACCCTGGGAGTTCCCGTCGACCTGCTGGAAACAGAACTGGATTCCATGCTGATTACGCGCGAAGTGGTAGCTGAAATCATTCCGGATGAAACAGACGGCAGAGAAATGATTGCAGTCTATGAACCGAATCTGAATAAGGCGGAAAAACTTATAGCAGTCCGTCTGAAAGAATTGAAAGAGAAAAAGCCGAATTCGTCCTGCAACGATCCCGACCGGCAGATTGTCAAAATGGAGCGGGAGGAAGGCATTACACTGCATGAACAGCAGCGCAGGGCTGTACGCATGGCAGCAGAATCCGGCATCTGCATTATTACCGGAGGCCCGGGTACCGGTAAGACGACCATCATCAAGTGTATTCTGAACCTTCTGAAAGGACAGAAAGTTGCATTAGCAGCTCCTACCGGAAGAGCAGCCAAGCGAATGAGTGAAGCCTGCGGCAGAGAGGCAAAAACGCTGCACCGGCTGCTTGAATACAGCGGAGAGGAAGGGGACTTTACGCGAGGCGAAGACAATCCGCTGGAAATATCTGCACTCATAATCGATGAGATGTCGATGGTGGATATCTTCCTCATGACGGCAGTTCTGCGGGCATTAACCCCTGGAACGCGTCTGATCATGGTTGGAGATGTGGATCAGCTGCCCAGTGTAGGTGCCGGAAACGTGCTCAGGGATCTTCTTAATTCCGAAGTGTTCCCGACGGTCCGCCTTTCAGAAATTTTCCGTCAGAACGAAAAAAGTATGATTGTCTATAATGCCCATCAGATTAATCAGGGACTCGCACCGCGGCTCAATGCCAAAGGAAGCGATTTCTTCTTTGAACGCGCTGCCTATCCGTCACTTGCAGCGGACGAGATCGTCAACCTCTGTGCCAATCGTCTGCCAGGCTTTCTGAATGCAGATCCGATCTGGGATATTCAGGTACTCTCGCCAACCAAAAAAGGGGAATGCGGGGTCCATTCCCTGAACACCCTGCTTCAGGCAGCTCTGAATCCTGAAAACAGCAAGAAGAATGAATATATTCGCGGTGAAACCATCTTTCGCGTAGGCGATAAAGTCATGCAGACGCGGAATAATTATCAGATGGATTGGACACGCGGAAATCTTCTGAATGAGGAAGAGGATTACGAGGAAGGGCAGGGAATCTTTAACGGCGATATTGGCCGGATTGAAGAGATTCATCCTGAGGACAAACTGGTTATCGTCCGTTTTGACGATGAACGGCTTGTCGAATACGGACCAGCAGATATAGAGGACCTGGAACTGGCTTACTGTATTTCCATCCATAAGAGTCAGGGAAATGAATTCCCGGCGGTTGTTATTCCGGCTGTCGGCGGACCGCCCATGCTTCTGACACGAAATCTGCTGTATACAGCAGTTACCAGAGCCAAACGACTCGTTATGCTGGTTGGACGTGAATCTGTCATTGAACAGATGATTCGTAATACGCATATTGTAAAGCGGTACAGTGCCCTAAAATGGCGTGTTGTTCAGCTGGAGGAAGTTGTTCCGCATGCCGAGAATTCACCTGAATCATAATTTTTACTTTCATATGAATTCATTCTGAGACGGATGCCATGAATACCGCTCTGCTGCTGTAGCGGCAGGGCGTTTTTATCGGGATAAAATACGGAGTCCAGGCCGTCTAATAGAAAGAAGTGCAGCCCATGAACTTGTGCTTTATTCAGATGAGCAGTATAATGCAGAAAAGTGAATAATCCGGGGACACGAAGTGTGACCCGGCAGAAATGAAATGGGGGATATGATGAACAGACGTGCAGTTTTTGTGGTCAGTTTTCTTCTGATAGTGCTTTTTGCAGTCAGTACTCTGGCCAGCGGCACTACTCTGAAAACCTATACACCTTTTGCAGGTCAGGATCCTGCAGCACAGGCATATAATGATCTGATGGAAGAATGGGGAAAAGAGACCGGTAATGCTGTTGAAGACTTTTCAGGTGAAATGGACAATGAATATATTGACGGCCTGAAAGCGGCACTTGC
>CACXHF010000007.1 GCA_902767305.1 uncultured Eubacteriales bacterium | reverse complement strand
TGTCAACCGTGGCGAAAATTACATCAGCCTCGAAGATGGCAGATGGATTGACTGGCGCGACGCCATCGATACCTTTACACAGTACAGCGACTGCGCTTATATGGCATATGATAACCTGCCGATCAAAGGGTATGTCTATCCAGTCGATGAAGTCATGAATGCACATGTATTTAAGAACTGGATTCCCACTGCCGGCGGTTCCGCTGCACTTTGTACGGATTGCGGGTATGTCCTGGAACGTAATGAGTAAACTCAGCACATGCGTTTATCTCATTGCCTGATTCACGGGAGAAGCATCCATTCATTTGCAGCATTCACAGAATGCTCTTCATCCCCCCATTGAATACATCTACGCCTCCAGGCATCGGCCCGGAGGCGTTCCTTTATCATCAGAATTCAGAGCAGCGATATCCTTGTCTTAACGGGTATTTCGACACCGGCATACTCCTGTCAGCCGTTCTGTCTGCCCGCTGCGGAGGGACTGTTTTTTGCCTTTCACTGACAGATATGGTAAAATACGATGGCCTGAAAGCAATAAGAAGGCTGAACAATTGGCGGCATCCCGGTGTTTCTTCCGGAATGCCGTCCGGGCTGAAGGCATCCTGTCTTTCCTGCGCACAGGAACATCCATCGCCCCCGCAGACCGCTGTCGATCGGCCTGCACCTTACAGGCAGATGGAGGAAAAGACGGGCAACGTTGCTGCCGGGATGTTCCTCCGTCACAGCGCGGTCGTTTTGAAATTGCCGGAGGATGCGCTGAACATCGGCATCTTTTTCCGCACTGCTTCAGCCTGGTCTCCTCTTCTGATTCATACATAATTCATCCTGCTCAATCCGATACAGAACTGAAACGAATATGGAGATGAATGATATGCAGAATAAACAGCTTAAGTCTTATTTTCAGATGACGTTCCTGCTACTTTTTTGTTTGTTCCTGATGTGCAGTCCTGCTTTGTCAGAATCGTTTTCCCGAAAAAGGGACGATCTGCCGGCTGAATCGCTCGATGATCTGATTCAGATTGTTGACCGGCATACCAGAAACCTCGAGTCCTCTTTTTCTTTCACGATTGGAACAGCTTTATGGAATGAATTAGTGAAAAACGAATTTGAAGATATCACAGATTACTGCAGTTTCTGCTGCGGAATCGAACAATGTTCAAGCTATTATGCGCCTGCAGCTCATCAGTTTTTCCTGAAAGAGATCGAATACTTTCCCGGATGGAAAATTGCCAACAAAGAATTGCGGCAATTAACAGACGTAAAGTTATCCGACCGGGAGCTGGAAACGTATTATGCCGCCAAAGAAGTTGCAGATTATGTCAGCGGACGGTCTGAGTTGGAAAAAGAACGCATCATTCATGATGTTCTTTGCAATTGGATAACCTATACGATTGATGAGACCACCGATGAAGACGATAACGCGGTAGGGGCTATTCTGAACGGAAAAGCAAATTGCGACGGTTATACGGATGCGTTTTATCTGCTGTGCAGTCTTGCCGGTCTGGAAGCAGGATATATGGGATACGATGTATACTCTGAAGAAAAAGAAAACGGCGATCAGAATCATATATGGAATCTGGTGAAAGTGAATGACAAATGGGTGATGGTAGACGTCACCTGGGACGACTCCGACGGAGATCTGCCGACAACTTATGCGTATTACAACATCGGAAGAAAACGGGCAGGTCAGACACATATCTGGAAGGACTGGATGGTGAATGTTCCGTGGCGTCAGGGAACTGAAGCAGAACTGCGGCCGTCTGATTATATCGAGATTGACGTAAAGACGAAAAAAGACCTGGAAAAAACAGCAGATCTGAGTTCCAGAGAATTATTAAGGCAGGTTGCTTTACTGCCGGATGACAACATGCGCGTTCTTTTTTCGGCAGTTGACAGCAGCACCGATGATCTTCTGAGTCCTGTATTGTTCAGAGCCGGAATCAAATCGTGGAAGGCATTAAAGCTGTCAGGAAATCAGTACATTCTGCTTCATGACATCCAGTATTATCCTGAAATAGAAGAGAAGGCATTAACCGGAAAAGAAATCCTGAGCTGCTCCTCCAGAGCAGAGATGGAACGTGCAGTAAGAGGGTGTGTGCAGTCTGCACCTTCCGGCTTTGTCATCTGGTACAGAAACGGATATGATTTTTCGACGAACAGCGATGCCCTGGCAGATACGCTCTATCAGATGGGCTGCACCTCCTTCTCGTGGGGCAGCAATGAATACGGGCGTGTGGAGATCTCTGACATCAAATATTATCCCGAAATAGAAGAGAAGGCATTAACCGGAAAAGAAATCCTGAGCTGTTCCTCCAGAACAGAGATGGAACGCATCGTAAGAGAATGCATGAAATCAATGCCTGCCGGCTTTGTACTCTGGTATAAAGACGGATATGATTTTATGGCGGACAGTGATGCTCTGGCAAATACGATCTATCGGATGGGCTGCACCTCATTTTCGTGGTCAACCAATGGGTACGGACGGGTGGAGGTCTCTGGAATAGAGTATTATCCAGATTTCCTGTATTGCGAAACAGAAAATGAGATAAAGCAGTATGTAAGGAATTGTGTATCGAAGAAAGTAAAGGAATTCTGCGTCCTTCTTCCCGACCATTTATATCAATCCTATCTTTCAAATCATTGCGAACGCTGGTTCACACTCATGAATTCACTGTCCATTCCGGAACAATACAGAAAAAACGTCTATTCCAGCGATAAAATGTCGGGATTCATAATCAGGCAGGAGTAAGCTGCCTCCATTTTCACCCGATGTCCTTTCTTCCATTCCCTTTCCGCTGCCGGATCTGCTGCAAAAAGGAAATGGGTTAACTGCTATGGAATCAACAGGTTTTCAGACTTTGTTTTTTATCCTGTATGGGATTTGACTCATGCAGGATGTTGCGGTACACTTAGACATCGTTAAATCATTCGACCTGTGCAGTTTGATCATCGACCGATGCGATTGAGCGCCGGACCCATTCCAGTTTCCGGACAAACGCCTGATCTGACCTGCCGGGCGATGCCCGGAAGATTATTCACTACTCGTTGATACTGCCGCTTCGCGTTTTGTTTCCCATACACTGACTTCATACGGATTCCTGTATGCGGAGAACGTCATGCCGAAGAAAGCAGCTCCGATTATCGTCAATAATACCGAAGTCATGGTTCCGGATCAAATCCTTTCCGGGAGCACTGTATGCGGAGAGAATGTCCCTGAGAAAGCTCAGGCAATCAAGCAGCAGGCACTCAGATGAAGGAGGCCGCATCGAGTCTCTCCATGAGCGGGAACACCGTCACTGAAACCCGCAGGAGATTTTTCGAATACGGCCTGTGTTTCACCCGGAATCGTATCGGCTGCTTTTAAACCCGCACAGCTCGGACGCACTGGAT
>CACXHF010000006.1 GCA_902767305.1 uncultured Eubacteriales bacterium | reverse complement strand
TTTCTTTGTCAACTGCGGAGAGAGTAATCGGAGCACGAAGAAAAAGCTTTTCGGGATGAGGATGCATTTGCCGGTGATGTCCAGTATCAGAATCTTCTGGGACTGAATGAGCTCACTATTACGGTATCCTGATACCTGTGAGCTGTCCAGGACAGACGGTGTCGAAAAGTGAAGGATTCAAAATGAGAATACGGGAATAAGGCGGAACATTTCAGTTTCGCCTTATTCCCGTATTGTGCTGTTTTTTCGGGGACGCCCGGCAAGGGAGGAAAAGCGTACGGCATCTTCATCTGAGATGTCGTGTGTACTGTATCGGGCTTTTTCATAGAGTTCCGCAGCTGGTTGGTCCAGATGATCTTTTGCTGTTTCGGAAACGGACCATTCCGGGTGGCGAAGCAGCATTTTCAGATAGAAAAATCGAATCCGGTCACGTGGAGAAGTACTGAAAGACTGGGGAATTCGTTTTCTGCGGCGGAGAAATCCCTTGCGGACAGAGTCGGAAAGGGGAAGATCCTCATAAGTATCCACGTAAGTGGTGTCAAAGGCGCTGATGTACTGCTGAAACCTTCTTACGAGGAAGCGCAGAAAACGAACCAGCAGTTTTGCAATCCGGAAGAGGAGATAAGCAGTCAGAGCAGCGATGACTGTCCAGGTAATGAGATTGAGAATCAACTCCACAATGGGGTTCGGTGCTGCCTCCGCGGCAGATTCTGCAGCGGGGAAAAAGGAACCTGCCTGAATGGCCCCGTCGTGCACAGTCTCATTTCCTGCAAACAGGGAGGAGAGAAACAGGACCAGCGAGATGAGAAGGTCCCGAAGTGTTCTGTACATGGAATGAAGAAACTGTGAAATCTGCGGTATGCAGGCGATGACCAGAGAAGCAAGCAGGAGGAGAAAAATGTTCAGCCGGCTGACATTGAGTACAGATGACGGAACCCTGCGTCCGAAGCGGATCTCCACCTGAAGGAGGTCCAGATTGTTGAGAACCAGGCTGGTAAACAGGAACAAAAGAAACGCCAGCGGAAAGACAGGAAGCGCAGCGTGCCAGGGAATATTTCCGCGTCTCAGGGCCAGCATTCCAAACTGAAAGATCCCGTAGAGAGCCAGACAGAAGAGAAAAAAAGGCAGCTGGAAAAAGGATTTTTCCGGATGGGGACGGAGAAGAATCAACAGCTGAAGCAGATACAGAAACGGGATCAGAAGCAGAGGCAGAGGCTGTCGAAAGATGAGGATGCCGTAAATGCACAGACAAAGGATTCCAATGCCTCCGACAAGAAGCCGGCAGTGCCGGGACGGGCTGTCTGCCAGGACAGCAGCAAGACCGGTAATCCCGCAGAGTACAGGAAGGTGAGGAATGACTGCCGGCATCTGGAACAGTGCAAGTGCCAGAGAGAGAGGAAACAGACCGGAGAGGATCATAATGACAGTCCGTATCCGGGCAGCTCTGATTGAATGCAGATTCATAGCGCACTCCGTAAGCAGAAGTCGGTTCAGGAAGGTGTCTGAGAAAGCAGATGAATATGTACCCGGTGTCCCTGACGCCGCAGGGACTGGACAGCAGCATGCATTTCATCCGTCAGATAAAAGGTCAGAAGAAGGAGGTCGGTTCCGGGATCCGGGGTGATTGTTTTCAGATAGGTTTCAAAGCGCAGGGTAAAAGAAATTTTCAGACGTGCAAATGTGTCCAGGAGCCTTTCCCGTTGTTCGCCTGAAATGGCTGGCGGAACGAACGGCGTAGTATCACTGTCGACCAGTTTCAGATTGGATGCGAAACCGGAGGCACAGCCCTGACGCAGGGCATACAGGCACAGGGAGGCAGCCAGTGAAATACCGCGTTCTACCGCCTCCTGTTCATAGTCCATGAGCTCGCTCCACTGAGTTTCCGTTTTCTGCCCGTTGAGCAGGACCAGAAGGCGGGTGCCGGAGGAGGGATCATGCAGAGCAATATGAACCCGGCCGGTTTTGGCAGTGGTCGGCCAGTGAATGGCGCGCACCGGATCTCCCGGCTGATATTCCCGAAGTCCGCGGATCAGGAAGGGATCTTCGGAGAGCGGATGTGCAAGGCGCCACTGCCCGATGGATCCAAGGAGGAGCGGCGGCAGATCGCGGTCCGGGATGAGTTTCGGCCAGACAAGGATATCGGCGCGGCAGGCCTGTTCTTTCATGATCCGGCACATTCCGGTGACGTCCCCGGCCGTAAGTGCGGAGGAACTGACGGAATACGCGCCGCGCCGTCTGAACTGGACCGGATAGCGCCGGATGATGCGCTGCCTTGGAAGCACAGTGAACAGACTCTGGATGTGTCGGTCTCCATTCAGTTCCAGGTCTGTCTGTTCTGTAAACTGAAGAGCGTTGGCAATTGAACTTTCAAGACGGATCCAGATGATTGGAACGATGCTGGTGTTGGTGACGATCTCAGTCATTTCTCCGCTGTCTCCTTCAAAGACGGCACGCTTTGAAAAACTGCGCTGAATGGTGAGATGCGGCAGAGCAAGGAATGCAAGAGCCGTACGATACAGAAGAATGAGGAGCAGGAAGATCAGAAGGAAGATCAGAATGTTCATGGACGGGCCTCGGTCGGAACAGGTACAGTTGAAAGACATTCCCGAATCAGGGTATGTTCATAACCGGGTTCATGGAAACCTTTGAGAATCAGACGGTGAGCAAGCACCGGATCTGCCAGTTCCCGGATATCCTCCGGAATGACATAATCCCGTCCCTGCATGGCTGCCCACACCTTGGAGATGTTCATCAGCATCAGCATGGCGCGGGGCGAAGGCCCCAGTGAGACTTGCTCGGGATTTCGTACATACTCGCAGAGTGCCACGATGTAATGGAGGAGATCTTTTGAAATCTGACAGGTTCTGGCAAGCTCCTGTGCCTCAAGCAGTTCCTCAGGGCTGGCAACGCTTCTGAGGTCGGAGAGGGGATCTTTCCGGTCTCGGTTTTGAAGCATCTGAACAGACTGAGCAGCATCCGGATATCCAGGTGTCAGACGGACCAGAAACCGGTCCATCTGTGCTTCCGGAAGCGGAAATGTTCCCTGGGATTCTACCGGATTCTGTGTGGCAATGACGAAAAACGGAGGCTGCAGAGAATAGGTTTTTCCGTTTTCTGTTACCTGATGCTCCTCCATTGCTTCCAGCAGGGCAGATTGAGTTCGAGGGGTAGCACGGTTGATTTCATCGGCCAGCAGGACATTGGTAAAAACAGGGCCGGGAAGGAATTCGAATGCCCCGGATGATTGACGGTAAATCGTCATCCCGGTCACATCGGACGGGAGAAGATCCGGTGTAAACTGGATGCGGGCATAGCGGCCTGCGATTGACCCGGCAAAAGCTTTCGCAAGAGTAGTTTTTCCGGTTCCTGGAACATCTTCAAGCAGCGCGTGGCCGCCGGCGAGAATTGCGGCAAGGAGCTGTCGGATAATCTGTTCTTTCCCGATCAGCACAGAACGGATGTTGCCGACGATACGGTCAGTGAATGTAGAAATATCTTTGTAAAGCATGAGCGGGCACCTCGTAAATCAGAGTGGACATGGCAAATGCCTGTGATTGATGACAGACAAAGGTCCGGAAAGACAGGAAAACCAGGATAGAATACGTATCTTCCACAGAGGAATTCTGAATGTCATTGTATCTGTTTGGAGAGTAAAAGGCAACATGTACCATCGAATAAGGAAACAAAAAGCCTGTTCTGCAGTGACACAGAACAGGCAGATAATATGTCCCGGAATTCGGAATCAGACGTTTTCTTCCTGCAGACGACCACCGGCCAGCTTAAGAAGGAGCGGGAACAGGGCGATGTAGTAGAAAACATGAACGATGGAGAACATCAGTTTTCCCCAGTGAGAACCGAAGATATCGGTTATGAACGGACGAATATAAGTTTTGAGCAGAACGACCGGAATAAGGCCGACCAGGCAGAGAAGGAGAGTTTTCCAGTCTTTCTTCAGAGGTTTGAAGCGAATCCATTGCTTTTCGACGTATCGGGCAATGATAAAGCCAATGGCTTTTCCCAGATCACCATATCCGTCGTTCATCATTTTTACAGGATCGACGATCGGTTTTCCCTCTGCGTTCAGGTCAATCGGATAAGACTTGACGGAGATATACAGAATCCCGATCCAGCAGAGAATAAATCCGCCCAGAAGAAACAGGTCCTCTTTCTCCGGATGTGCAGCGAGATACTTAAACAGATAATGAGCGGCAACAAGACTGAGTACGGAAAGAATCATGCCGACACAGACATCCTGCGGGGTGTGAACACCCAGATAGTTTCTTGAAAAAGCAGTCAGCAGGATGAAGACGACGAACAGCACGGACAGCCAGCGGGTTTTCTTATTTTCCCAGGTGTTGACAGCCATTCCGCCGGACAGAGGCGCGGCAGTGGTTGTGTGTCCGCTGGGAAAGGAATAGCCTGTTGCTGTCCTGATGGAGTCACCGGCAGGCAGAATGCGTGAATCCCGGATCCAGGGACGGTAGACGCAGGCAGTCAGTTTGATCAGCGGTGTCAGGAACATACAGAAGTAATAAGAGACCAGTGCATAGAGTCCCTTTTTCTTGTCGAAGAACCAGTAAAAAAAGATGGGAATCAGGATCATGTAGTCTACGGCAAAATTAGTCACAAACTCCATAAACGGAGTTAACGCATTGTTTATGCTGTTTCTGAAATCCTGCAGAAACAGCAGGTACTGAATATCCAAGGTTAGTCCTCCTGTTCAAAAAGATAAATGAGCGTTATGTGCTGCCCGGCAGCAAAGAAACTCTGAGAATCCGTGTGCAGGGCAGGGGAGCGCCCAAAACAGAAATATAATATCCGTGGGGCTGTTCAAAATTCTGAACGATCATAGCAGATTTCCCGATCATTGTAAAGCTGTTTTGTGCTTCTTCATAAAATCCCCGGACAGCCTGAGAGGCCTTATCCGGAGTCGGTTCGGGAAACTCAGCTCTGAACATAAGTTCTGATTGAATGTGAATGGAGGTTGTGTTACGATAGCGAAAACGACTGAAGGAGGCCTGAATGATCATTCTTGTAGATATGGATGATACCATAGAACAGCTCCTGGAAGCCTGGGTGAGACGGGCAAATGAAAAGTATGACAGAAATGTGATGCTGGATGAGATTACGTCGTGGAATGTGGCAGCACCGTATACGGGATTAACCCGAAAACAGATTTACGATGTCATCTATGAAAAAGGGTTCTGGGAATCGGTAAAACCGATGCCCGGCGCAGCTGAGGCACTGAAACATTTCATGGATGAGGGACATGAGGTTTTTATTGTAACGGCGACAGAACCGGAGCATGTGGAAGAGAAAATGAAAGGACTTCTTTTCAGGTACTTTCCTTTCCTTTCATGGAGCCAGGTAATTATTACAGGTCGGAAGCAGATGATCCGGGGGGATGTTCTGATTGATGATGGCATTCATAATCTCGAAGGCGGCGAATACAGGAAGATTCTGTTCACTGCACCGCATAACCGGAACTATGATGCAGAGGCGAATGGCATGATTCGGGTCAGAAACTGGGAGGAAATTGTGCAGATGATCGACCAGATGGAAAAGCGTGAAAGAGGGGCTTTGAAATGAATGGTTTGAGCCTTGAAGGCGGAGCAATGCGGGGAATGTTTACCTGCGGCGTGCTTGATGTATTCATGGAAAATGATGTGCGCTTTGACGGGTGTGCCGGAATCAGCGCAGGTGCAACCTTTGGCTGCAATTATAAATCCAAACAGATTGGCCGGGCAGTCCGTTACAACAAAAAGTACGGCCGGGACAGGCGTTACTGCTCACTCTGGTCTCTGATTCACACCGGTGATCTGTACGGCGCAGATTTCTGTTACCGGCAGCTTCCGGATGAACTGGATGTATTTGACCGGACGAGTTTTGCAAAGAATCCAATGAAGTTCTACATCGGCGCGACGGACATCGAAACCGGACAGATTACATACCATACATGCACGGATGGAGGCAGAGAGGATATTGAATGGATGCGGGCATCTGCGTCCATGCCGGTGGTATCCCGGCCGGTACATATTGACGGCCGGCTCTATCTGGATGGAGGAATCGTAGAGGCGGTTCCTCTGCCATTTATGGAGCGTCAGGGATATGAGCGGAATGTGGTTATTCTGACGCAGCCCCGGGGCTATCGGAAGAAAAAGGGGAGTGGGACTGCTTTGATGGCTTTCCTTCTCAGACGATATCCGAAGATTGCCGAGGCCATGCAGAACAGGTATCTCAATTACAATGAACAGATGCGGACGATCTGGGAAAAAGCAGAAAAGGGACAGATTCTGGTTCTCTGTCCACCGGAGCCGCTTGGCATTTCCCGCACGGAAAATGATCCGGGTGAGCTGGAGCGTGTCTATCAGATCGGACGGACAGAGGGGCTGAAAAGATTAGAGGAAGTCAAAGCCTTTATTGGGAACGGAACAGAGAAAAACGGCAATTGCGAACAGTCATAAGGACGGCAGATGGATCGCCGCAGCCGCCGGAGCAACAGAAAAAAGGACGGACAGGGAAAAATCCCTGTCCGTCCGTGCTTTGTCCGGCGTGAAAGGAAAGACGCAGTGAACAGTTCTGGAAGCGTTATTTCCGATGGTCGCAAGGGATGATATGCTGAGCTTAAATCCGCATCCGGATTCATCCGTGGATCTGGCCGGCTTATCAGGAAAGAGAGGCGTACATGGAGGCCATGAGTTTCGGAATGAAGCGGTAATGATCTCCGGGCAGATTGGTGGTCAGGTAGACGCAGGTCAGGTTCTCTTTGGGATCGATGCAGAACCAGTTGCCAAAGGCACCATCCCAGCCCCACTCGCCAATAGATCCGTTGATGTCGGCGAGTTCCGGATTTGTCATAACCCGGACACCGAGACCATATCCGTATCCGCGCTGCGTATCCCAGTTATGCGTTGCCTGCTGCTGAGGCGTCAGATGGTCTCTGGCAATCAGATCAATGGTTTTGCGTCCCAGGATCCGCTCACCGTTCAGGGTACCGCCGTGCAGCAGCATCTGAGCAAAGCGCGAATAATCACGGACTGTTGAAAAAAGGCCGCCGCCTCCGCTTTCAAAAGCGGGTTTTTCTGTGGGATACTGGCGGTTGGCCGGTGTCATCCCTTGATTGATGTGATACAGCGTGGCGATGCGTGCCTGTTTGCTTTCAGGAACAAAGAAGCCGGTATCGGTCATGCCGAGCGGATCGAAGATATGTGTCTTCAGGTATTTTCCCAGAGTCATTCCGGAAAGAACTTCGATGACGGCACCGAGGATATCTATGGAAAAGCCATACATCCATTTTTCCCCGGGCGTAAAGGCCAGAGGCATCTTTCCAACAAGATTACAATAGCTGACTGTGTCCATCGTGCAGATGCCATCAGGGAAAAGGATGCGGTTCTGTTCCTGCTGAAGTCGGGCAGCCGCGTTATCCGTGTCGGGATAGGGGATGCCACTGGTCATTGTGAAGAGCTGACGCAGGGTGACATCGCCGGATGAGGGGACAATTTCAACGGCTCCGTCTTCCTTTTCCACTGCAACGACCGGGCTGCTGAATCCGGGAAGGTATTCCTTTACCGGATCCCAGAGCTTGAAAAGTCCCTGTTCATACAGCTGCATGATTCCTGCGACTGTTATGACCTTGGACATG
>CACXHF010000005.1 GCA_902767305.1 uncultured Eubacteriales bacterium | reverse complement strand
GAACCAGAATCGTTTTTTGACTTGTCCGCCCATCACTCACCCTCCTTCTCTGCCTGTACGAGATCCTCTTTCATTTTTTATCCTCTTTTTCCTTACGAAGGCCCTGCATTTCCATGCGAATCTCCGCTTCTTCCCGATAAAAGTCAAAGGTGTTGTCATTGATATCGTATGGATCGATTTCCATAATGACGAAATCAAATTCCTGATTTTCGAGGTAGTTTTCCACCTGATAAATGCTTTCCTCACGATCCGACCAGATCGAGTCAATGATTCCGCAGACAGGAGCCAGGAAAACCGCTACCGGAGAAAAGTAGCTGTCCCTCATCATAAAAACTTTCAGTCCTTCAAAATTGTTCCGGTTTGTAATAATACTGTGTCTGTACAGACCCGGCAGATATGAATTGTACGCAGAAACAGTCGGATAATCACCAATGTTTTCCGGAAGGCTCTTGTTGATCATCGTTTCATATACATCGCCGCGAACAATGTTCCGTTCACCGTTATCCAGATAACTGAGGTATTCATAAAGTCCTGGATCTTTCGGCCACAACGCGGTAAAATCTTCCGTTCCGATGTAGTTCTTTCCGGTCTTGAGTCCCTGACTGCCCAGCATTTTCCCCGGGTAAGTCACCCAGTCAAAGGCAGCAGGTCCCAGTTTGGTCCCATCCGGATCCAGGCGGACCTCCCCCTTCACCTCCATCCAGTGCGTTATCTCACGGGCAGCCATCCAGGCTGCAGGAATCGTCCAGTAACGCTCCGTCCGATAGAAACTCTGATCATATGGAAGACTCTGATTGGGGAAATACTGATTGAAGTCGATGACACTGATATCATTATCCGTGAAAATATTCATCAGTTCGCTGATCTTATTCTCCGGATTGGCAGCAGGAAGGCCATAATCGAGATGGGTTTCCCCAACCCGGTATTTGGTTGGAGGAATGATGAACAGCAGTTTTCCGCCCTTTGCCTCTACTGTCTCCTGCAGAATTTTTAGTCTGGTGGCATATGTCAGCATTTCAGGATCATAGCCGGAATAGAAAGAGGTGCTGTGCAGATATCCACCCTCATCCTTCACATAGAGGAAATCGGAGAATTCCTTCTTCCCCATCACAGCAGCTGCCTTCGAATACATTTCAACGAGATCCATTCTTCCGATGAATCCTTCAGTGATGACAGTTTCAAGCTGAGAGATTGTAGATTTAATACTTTCAACTGAGGAGAGACGTGTTCCCCGAAGAATCTGAATCATCTCACTGCCATTCATAGTCAGATTGTTAATCAGCAGCATCAGGAGGATGGCAAGCAGTAAAATGCTGAAAACGACTTTTCGCAGAATGTATTTCACTCTCTTCCTCCTTTCCTGATGTCAACAGATTTTCCTGTATTTTACTGAATGATGCCGAACAACTCTTACAGCGATGGGAAATAAGAGCCGACGACGATAAGACACAGACAGATGAGCAGAAGAATACACATTCCCAGCGGATATGCGACTGTCATAATCTGATTCAGTGCACCATTCTGATTTTTAAACATGCGGCTGTTCATATTTCTTGCGATCGGAGTACAGAAGAGAATACCCATGATATAATAAATCCAGTTTTCACGGATCATCCGTACGGCGATCTCACTGAAAAAGCCGTTGTTATTAAGTCCGAAAAGATCCAGATAATAACGGGAGGCCTGATAGATATCTCCCGCCCGGAACAGGACCAGTCCGACACAGACAATGAACATGGTATAGAGATGCTTCAGAAATTTGGTTGGTATCTTTGACGGATAGTCGATGATACTCTCTGCCAGCACTATGATGCCGTTAAATACCCCCCACATCAGGAAGGTGTAACTGGTTCCGTGCCAGAATCCCATCAAAGCAAAGGTAAAAATCTGAAAGACGTTGGTATCCTCAGTTTCTGAACGGGTCTCACTGAACAGACTGTTGATATATTTCTGAGACCACTGAACAAGTCCGATTTCCCATCTTCTCCAGAATTCTCGGATGGAGGTTGCAGAATACGGGGCGTTGAAGTTTTCCCCGATCCTGTATCCAAGGAGCATTGCCACGCCGATAGCCATATCCGCATAACCGGAAAATTCAAAATAAATCTGAAGGGTAAACGTTCCGATACCCAGCCAGGAAAGGAGGATCGGCACACTGTATTCACCGGCATCGATCGTGGACAGATTGAAGATGTTGGACGCCACACCTGCAAACCGATCGGAAAGAATCACAAGTTTGGCTAATCCGACAATCAGCCGGCAGGCACCCAGAGCCAAGAGCCGATAGTCAAATTTCCGCTGACGCAGCTGCGGCTGAATATCCCGGTAGCAGATCAGTGGTCCGTGATAAAGGAACGGGAAGAATGCAATGTAAATACCCACATTAAACGGACTGTCCACATCCGCCTTTCCTCTGTAGACATCCACCAGATAGGAAATCGCATGCAGGATATACACCAGCATTCCCATCGGTTCATGAACTGAGTAATGCAGTTCAACGCCCAGAGACGGACCGAGCAGTTCAAGGAAGTTCCCCAGATAACGGGTAGCAAACAGAATGAACAGGTTCACCGCCACACCGATATACAGCATGGTCTTTTTCATCTGTCCTTCCATCCGCTTTATCAGGTAGGAAGCTACCGAGCTGAGGAGAATACAGGCGATCAGTAACATGATGGACTGCGGATCACCCCAGCTGTAGAAAAGAAGACAGAAGACGAACAGAACACCGTTCTGGAGCATTGCGGAAAAAGAAGCCGCATAATAGATAATCAGGAGGATAGGCAGGAAATAGATCAAAAACGGTATGCTGGTTAATTGCATGGTTTATGGCGGATTTCCGCTGCCTCCTTTCTTTTTAATTTGCCTGTACAGGATCAGGTAGTTATATCAGCCCTTGCGGTTGATCAGTATGGACGGGATAAAGAACAGTACCAGTGCAACGAAGAGAAGAAGTCCATTGCCTCCTTCAAACCGCATTGCAATACGTTCTTCCTCTTCAATTGCAGCAAATGTGCTTCGGATTTCAGAGGCATGTTTGGTCAGATAGGCTTTAATCCGGTAAAGATCCCGTTCATATTCATTACTCTCAATCGTTCCGCTCCGGTAAATGGCAGAGACCCCATCGGATTTTTCTGTTCTGCCCCAACGGTAGTCATCCCTCTGCTTGGCACACTTCAGGTAGTTCCTTGTCTCATCAATGATCGAATAGACCGTTCCCTCCTGGAGCACCGTACGCCGAAGCTCTACGAAACGCCGCAGCAGTCTTGTCACAAATCCGTTGTCTTTGATCATTTTCCCCAGGAAAAGCTGCTGCTCATAGGAAACCTCCTCCGGATCCGGAGAGGGACCGTTCAGATTGCCAAGGGCAAGATCAAAATCACAGATTGGTCCCATACACAGTTTGCCGTCGATCGTATTGGTCAGATACGTCATCGACTTGCCTGCCATGGAATTGCCGAAATAAAGATTGAGGATGTAATAGTCAATTACACTGTCAACATCCAGAAGAATTGTATAGTCATTCAGTGAGGAAACACGCTTTTCGATGGTCGTATAATCCTTTTCGATATACTCAAGCTGTTCCCGGCTCAACATCTCCTCCGTCGGATACAGTAGAGAGGTATAACCCCTGACATAGCGTCCATCGATCTGTCTGGTACTCAACAGGCGTCCCTGACGATTCATGTCACTGACAAGAAAATAATCCGTCCGTGTTTTTTCCGGATCCGGGTCAGCAATACTGACCTTTCCCGGACCAACGCCGATGGTTTCACACAGTTCATATACACCGAGATAGGAAAGCTCTCCTTCCCGTTCGATCAGCACTTCGCAGAATGCGACCCGGGGCACATATTCCATTAACTGGGAAGCCACCCGATATGCGGTATATGTTCGCAGCATGCTCAAATCAGTCCGCAGGCTGTTCAGATGCCATTGTGAATCCGGAGGCATTCCCATGACTCCTGCCTCGGCAGTTTCACCATTCTTATCACAGATGGTCACATCCACATTTGGTTTTACTTTTTCCGAGGTGTTTTCAAACCTGACCTTTACGGGGAACGCCTGTGTCGGGGATACAAAGAGACTGTTCTGTTCCTCGACCCAGTTATAGACCGAAAGCATTCCGGACTCCTGGCCGTTGACCTTATCCCCTGCCAGCGTAAATATCATGATTGGCAGATTTGAAGTAAAATCCTGCATGACATGATAATTCTCATCGATCGCCGCGAGCGGATTCACGGAATCATCTGCCTGAAGCAGGTCTATTTCATAGATGGAAGAAGAGGACTCTTGCCGCCCTTCTTCCGTTCTGTTTAACATAAAACTCAGAAGAGCGATCAGGAAGACCCCCAATACACACACAATGGTGACGGGTACAAGAAGCCGTTTTGATCGTACCATGTTCTTCTCCGAAAATAATACTTGTCACTTAACTGACATTCTTTATTCCAGCCGATGCAAACCAGCCCTGATCAGGCGGAAACTTCGTCTTCCTGACGTACGATGCTGATGGAGGTTATTCCTCTGTTGCCGTAAAGGAGCGACTCTACCGTACCGGACTGCCGGTCATATTTTTCCCGTACATTGGACGAAATCTCGTAAATTGCCTCTCCGGTTCCCTCTGCCGAGTTGATGTTGTTCACACGCATGGCAGCTTTCTGGTTGTAATGCTGGGCTATAATTTTCTCAGCATCGCCCAGTGCAGCGGGCGTCCCGCGGACGATGATCAGGCAGCGTTCATTCTCACGGATCATGCCGCAGACCATCAGATACAGGAACACAAACATGGAACCGATCAGTGCCAGAACATAGGATGCCACTCCGCAGCAGACGCCAACCGCTACTGCCCAGAAAATGAACATCGTATCCCGGCTGTCCCGGATAACGGTACGGAACCGGACGATGGAAAGTGCCCCGACAAGACCAAGGGACAGTGCCACATTGCTGCCAATGGCTGTCATGACCATCGTCGTAATCAGCACAAGCATTACCAGAGACACATTGAAACGGGCACTGTAAACTTCGCCCGTATGCGTGACACGGTAAACCACAAAGATCAGCATACCGATCAGTAGTGCTGCACCCATGTTCAGCAGAATTTCGGTAACGGTCAGCGTATCTCCGCTGATACTGCTCAAAAAGAAGTCATTCAGGATATCACGAATATTGCCTGTTGATGCCGCGTTCATAGAATGTTCCTCCCTGACATAAAAATCATTCTGCTTCTCTGGTATTTTCCGGCTGCTTCCTGTCGTAACAGATGGGTTCCTATGGCTGACTTGAGATCACTCATAAAGAAATCCGTATACTTAAGCTCCATGATCACCTGTCCCTGTGGTCCTACTGATGCCATTCCGGTTCCAATGCCGAAAAGATCCATGTTGGACTCACAGGCCCGGATCGAGGAATCAAAGGTGATCCTGATATTGTTTTCTTTCCTTGCATAGGCCTGCCGCCGATATTCAATCATGACAACCGGCCGATACGCTTCCATCGTCAGAATCCGGTACATCAGACGGCCGAACGCTTCTTTGTGCTGTGCCAGGAAAGCATAATCCGCATTGAGCAGGCGGTCAGCCTCTTCCCTGCTGACTGAAAGAATCCGCTTACGAACTGTCACACCATTTTTCTGCTTGTATTCAAGTGAAACCGCTCCCGGATTCTCCGGATAGGTTCTCAGGCGGATATGTCCCCGATACGTCAGGCTCTGCTCCCTGCTGTAAAAATCCTTGTTGAAGATCGTATCAAAATAGACCGACCGAACAAGATATCCTCTGCTGCCCGAATAATCATCCGGCTGAATATACTTTTCCAGCCGCTTCCGGATCAGCAGCGTGTCCATATAGTTGATCCGGTACTTGGATTCAAAACGTTCTATATCACGCATTGCTGCCTCCGTTCCCGGATTTTTTCTTTCCAAATCCAAACAGACGATGCTTCTTTTTTCCCTCAGTTTCGAGAACCGTCTTCTTCCTCTCCGCTTTTCCCGGACCTCCGGTTGCCGCCTGAGAAGTTACGTGCATCTGATAATCCTCGAGCTTGATATCATAAAGATCATTGTAAGTCT
>CACXHF010000004.1 GCA_902767305.1 uncultured Eubacteriales bacterium | reverse complement strand
GATCACAGCGGTAACGACTTTGCCGAATGCTGCACCGATGATAACACCGACGGCCATATCTACGACATTGCCGCGCATTGCAAATGCTTTGAACTCCTCCAGGAACTTCTTCATCTAATACCCTTCCCTTCATAAATAATGAAAAATCTATATGGAACGGACGTTGTCCGTAACCATCCTATTCTTCGGATGCTTCCTTGACTGAAATGTTTCCGGCAGTCTCAGCTCCGGCAGACGGTTCAGACGACAGAGATGCATCATTTCCAGACCTGACAGAACCGGCACTCTGGCCGGAGACGGGAGTTCCGATATCAAATTCGCCCTCTTCCACTGCAGGCTTCTCCTCCTCGGGTTTTGCCAGTTTTGAAAAATCGATTTCAGGCAGTTCATCCAGCGAAGAAATGCAGAAATGCCTTAGAAATGAATCTGTAGTAGCATACAGAATCGGTCTGCCCAGTGCTTCTTTCCGGCCGGCCTCTTCGATTAGTCCTTTTGCCGCAAGAGCCTGAATCGAATAGTCGCACTTGACACCGCGGATCTGTTCTACCTCAGCTTTTGTAACCGGCTGCCGGTAGGCAATCACTGCCAGTGTTTCCATTATTGCCTGGGAAAGAGACTGTTTCTGTACCGGCTGCAGAAGATTCTCCACATATTTGGCATAATCAGGTCTTGTGGCCAGTTGGACATGCGCACCAAACCGGAGCAGCCGCAGACCGCGACGTTCAAAATCGTATTCACTCTGGAGCGTATCCAGTGCTTCATCCAGTTCCTCTTCAGTCAGACTCATGGCTTTTCGGATATCTTCTTTTTCCACCGCATTGCCTGACACAAACAGAATTGCCTCAATAATCCCAGGTCTTTCTTCACTCGATGGTTTTTCTTCCTTGCTCATCTCCTGAGGCATCACGATCCGCTGGTTTACTTTCTCCACTGGACTCATCGCTCCTTTTCCCGGGGAGAATCAGGATGTCATCAAAAACATGTTCCTGTTCAACATGCAGCTGTCCCAGTTTCAGCATCTCAAGCATTGCACTGAAATAGGAAACTACCTCATTCTTGGATACATCGGCAGACAGCATATCTGAAAAGAGAACCGGTCCCTGTCTGAGGCGGACCGTCAGGTTGTAGACACACTGTTCGATGGAAAAACGATCGCGGTTAATAGACCGGAAAACGCGTCCGCCCGGTTCATTATCCCGTGCCCGTCGTTCGATAATCCGCTCAAGCGCTCGGATCAGTCCGTTGAGTGTAAGACCGGTCAGCTCCACCGGTTGCGGTGGAAGCGGATATTCCTCAGGAAGCTTTGAAAAAGCGTTCATTGCCGCTTTCTCAAATTCCTTCATCCTCCCTGCACTTTCTTTGTAAAGCTTGTATTCTTCCAGACGCCGGATAAGTGCTTGTTCCGGAGTCTCGGCATTCGGGTCTTCCGGCGGAGGCGGCTTCGGCAGCATTGCCCGCGATTTGATTTCGAGGAGCATGGCCGCCATCTGAAGAAATTCGCTGGCGGTATCCATATCCAGTACCTCGAGTCCCTGCATGGATGCGAGATACTGCTCAGTAATCTCAGAGACGAAGATGTCCTTAATGTCCACTTTCGCCTGATTGATCAGATGGAGAAGAAGGTCCAGAGGCCCTTCAAACTGGGAAAGCGAAACAACGTAAGCCATTCCTACCCCCAGAGTGCCCTGACCGGAATCAGAACAAAGTCCTGAATCGGGAATACACAGGCACTGATCAGACGGCCGAGAAGACCGGTCGCTGAAAGCAGGAGAACCATTCCCATCGCAATGCGGAATCCGTTTCTGTCAAGCTGAAATCTGCCTTTGAAAAGCAGATCATTGAAAACATGGTATCCGTCCAGCGGAGGAAGCGGCAAAAGGTTGAAAATCGCCAGGTTCAGATTCACCAGTGCAGTATAAGAGGAAAGACGTACAACCGGCAACAGCCAGCTGCGTGCAAATGCGTTGCCAAACGTCGCCCCTGCTGTGCCCTGAATCACTTCCCAGATGGCATTATAACGATAACTGCAGAGCATGGAAAGACCATATCGCTGAATGATGCGGGAATCCCACAGCTGGGAAGTACCTGCCAGTGTCACTGCTGTAAACAAAAGGAACAGCAGCAGATTCATGCAGATACCGGCAATGGACACCAGAAAATCCGCCCGAACGCGATTTCCGCGGAAACGGTATGGATTTACAGGAACCGGCCTGGCAAAACCGAAGCCGGCAAAGAACATCAGCAGTGTTCCAAACGGATCCAGATGCGCCAGAGGGTTGATCGTCATTCTCCCGGCTTCAAGAGCCGTGTCATCTCCGCATCGGTGAGCGACATAGGCGTGTGCGAACTCGTGGAAACACAGGCCGATCAGCACCGCCAGAATCCGGTAAATAGCCTGATCAAAGAAGGAAAGGGGCTCATGGAAAAGTGTCTGCAGATAATTAAGCAAGCCTTTCTTCCTTTCATTAATTATAGTGGCGTCATTTTACCGCTTTACCCTGATTTAGTCAAGCTTTCCCAAGTCTTTCAGAACCGCTTCGGCTGCTTTTGTCGTTGCCTTTTCTGCTGCCTTTTTTTCTAGTACTTCCGACAATTTTGGAACGACAGTGGATTTTCTGGACAGGTTGACTTTCAGTTCGATCCACTCCCCCGTTCCATGCCCAAAGGCAGTCTCAAGAACCTCCTCAGCTTCATCATTGCTTCCGCTGAGAATCATGGCTGTCTCTCCGGGGACGGTGTTGCTCACCAACAGAAAAAGCATCTCAGCACTGCAGTCAGCAGGACTGTTCTGAATGAACTGCTTCATTCTCGCTGCCATTTTCCGGGATGTAGCATCACCTGAAGCCCGGACAACTCCGATGCCGAAGTGCACTCCTCCGGCATAATACTCCTTGTAGTCCGTCCGGAAGATTTCCGAATCCGTCATGCCGGCATAATTCTCAAGAGCTCTTCGCATTCCTTCGTACAGTTCCTGACATTCCATCCGGGTCATTCCGGCGGCTGTCATGAGTGCCCGGACAGCCTTCCGGTCAGCTTCTGTTACATTTCTGCTCAGATTCCGTGTATCGGACAGAATTCCCGTCAGCATTGCCGAGGCAGCCGCAGCCGGAATCGTGAATCCGCTTTCTGTCCAGCAAAGCCATACCAGTGTCGATGCCGCACCGGTCCGGGCGCATCGGATAAAGACCGGTTCACTGACCGAAGCATCTCCGATGCCATGGTGGTCTATAATACCGATGATTCTGGCACGTTCAAGATCG
>CACXHF010000003.1 GCA_902767305.1 uncultured Eubacteriales bacterium | reverse complement strand
CCTGCCCGGAACCACTGAACCGGCCAGCAGTGCCCGGAGACGGCGCTTTGCCTCCTCATAATCCGCCATGGCATCCTCAAATACCGGCCGGATATGGGATCCGGGCAGAATGTCATGGAACTGATTGAGCAGTACCTTTTTCCAGATTTCCGTCAGTTCTCCGCCCGGATACGCTCCGCCGCCCAGCGCATTCAGCGCCAGCACCAGCTCTGCGTTGCGCAGCATGAATTCCATCTGCCTGTTCAGACGCTTGAGGTCCGACTTGGTGGTAAATGTCCCCCGGTGCATTTCCAGATACAGTTCCCCGTCCCAGGTCGCCAGTGCTTTGTTCCCGTCAAAGTTCCTGTGCAGGAATTCAGAACCGCCGGTCATTTCAATTTTCGGCATGGCACTGACCCGCGGGAAACGCCGTGCCATTTCCACCATTTCCTCGGTGGCACCGGAACCGCCGTCACCGTACCCGTACATCTGCAGCGTCTGCCCGCCCGTCTCCTTATCCTGATAGGCCTCCCAGTTTTCCTGAATCTGGCTGGGCATGTTCCAGGTGATGAAATGCGTGGGCGGAACACAGGCATATACGGTTGTCCCGTCAATTCCCTTCCAGATAAAATTGTTGTGCGGGAAACGGTTGGTATCATTCCAAGTAGACATCTTGTTGGAAACAAAGTAGGACACGCCGCATTTGCGCAGAATCTGCGGCAGAATCCAGCTGTTGCCAAACACATCCGGCAGCCAGGCATTATCCACTGTCCGTCCGAATGCCCTACGGAAAAAGTGCTGTCCGTACAGGAACTGACGGATGAGGCTCTCCGCCGCCGGCACATTTCAGTCGGGCTCCACATACATGGCGCCTACCGGCTCAAACCTGCCCTCGGCCACGCGGGTACGGAGCTCTTCGAAGAGTTCAGGATAATACTTTTCCAGTGTCTCATAGGTATACGCCTGCGTATGCGTATAGCGGAACTCCGGATAACGGTCCATGAGCCGGAGCTGAATCAGAATGGTCCGGGCATTTTTCTGCACGGCATGAATCCGGCGCCAGTAATAGGCAATATCCAGATGGCTGTGCGCGACCAGCGCCACATCGCCTGAACCGCGGAAATCGGTATTCTGATAGATTTTTTCCTCAACATACCGGGCAGCTTCGTCCACGCCGTCAAAGGTATCAAAGTCCACAAAGTCCAGCGCCCGGCTCAGCTCCCTGAACAGATAACGCCGCAGATCTTCATTGAAATATTCACTGTGTGCCATGTCCATAAAGAGAATATAGTCATACACCAGTGACTGAACATTTTCCCGTTTCGTACAGAGGTATGCCCCCTCAAAAATCTGGCGGCAGCCCCGTGTGCTCAGGGAAGCCGGATTCCGTTCATCGTCCGGCTTGGAACGGTTATACGCCTCGATTTCAATGGACAGTCCGGTCCCGTCAATATAGGGCGTCAGCAGAATGGCATCCCGGTTCGGGTCAATTCCGCCAACCAGCTTTCCGTTCACACGGACAATCATCTCCGCCGCCGTATGCAGCCGGAGATAGACCGGCTGTCCGGCCATGCGTGCCGGAATGACCGCCGAACCCCGGATGAATGCTGTTCCGTCCGGGGTGAACATCATATCCCCGCGAAGCAGCGGCCGCTCCTCCCCGTCCACAAATTCATAGGTATTCTCCCCGGTCTGATGCGCATCGCGGACCATCAGGCCGGTGATCTCCTCCTCATCCGCCCAGATGCCCCGCTGAAGCCAGGTAAAACGCAGATCCGTCCATTCTTCCGGGCGCATGGATCGGCGGACAACTTTTACATGAGCCATACTTCTCCTCCTGATTAATTATCCCAGAAAAAGGGCTTTTTCCGTACCGGACAGACCTGTACCTCCTGTCCCAGGTCTGTCCGGATCTTCTGTTCGATCCATCTGCAGCACCGGTCCAGAATCAGGCACTTTGAACACTCTCCTCTGAAAACCAGCGTCAGCCGGTCACCCTCAAGCGAGACAAATTCCACCCAGCCGCCGTCGCCCCGGATACGCGGCGCCAGTGCTGTCTCAATGTAGGTCTTCAAAACTGCAGTCCTCCTTCTCCTTCAGGCCTGTCAATTGCCGCCGAAACGCTTTCCGTAAACTGCCGTGATGCGGCAGGCCCGCTCATCTGTCCATGCAGACAGTCGGCTGCCGGGGCAGCTGCCCGGACTTCCTCTGCCTGACGATTTCAATCTTAACATGTATTCTGCAAAAACACAATCACAATTCGTGTTGTCAGAACATTTCTTCTGTGTTATACTTTTCGTGTTTGAAGATCTTTTCCGGTCAGACATATTCTGCGCCGGACTCCGCGTTTGCAGAAAGCCCTTTCCATGAATCTCCTGCCCTGCTGTCCCCCCGGATGACGGCAGGGCATTTACACACTGGAACCTTCCTGTCATGCGCTTCATTCCTCTCCGCCCGCTGCCGCCGGCAGGCGGAGCCTGAGACAAACGAAAGGGTGTATCTATGAAAAAGAAACTGATCATTTTTACCGATATCGGAGATACCATCATTGACGAGGGAACAGAGGTCCGGAATGAACAGGGAGTTGTCGTCCATGCGGACTGCATCCCGGGCGCCCGGATCACGGCACGCACACTGTACGAGAACGGATATCCCATCGTCATGGTTGCCGACGGCCTCTCTGCCTCTTTCCGAAACCTGATGAACGAGCACGGCCTGTCCGATATCTTTTCCGCCTGGATCATTTCCGAGGAAGTCGGTGAGGACAAGCCCTCGCACCGGATGTTCGAATCTGCCATGCAGGCCCTGTCCCTCACCGAAAAGGACAGGCACCGCATCATCATGGTCGGCAATAATGTCCGCCGGGATATCCGCGGAGCCAGCCGGTTCGGCATCCGCTCCGTGCTCATTGACTGGTCCAGCCGGCGCTCATTTGAACCGGAACTCCCCGAGGATGTCCCTACCTGGCGGATTCATACGCCCGAAGAGCTGTTCCCTCTGGCCGAACTCATCGAATCCCAGCTGGAGGCCGAAGATGACTGATCTTGAGCTGGCGCTTTCCTATGCCCCGATCCTCCATACGGATGCCGCTGAAACCATTCCCGTACGGGCTGTGGGATATACCGTATTCCGCACGGCAGCCGCAAGCGCCTCCTTTCCGAAGCGCCGCATCGAACCGGAGGCAGACGGTCTGGTGATCGAATATGCCTTCTACTTTGACTACGATGTGGAACACATGTATGACCTTGAGCATATCTGGGTCTTTGTCCGTCCGGACGGAACCCTCCGCGATGCACAGGGCAGCTATCACGGGAAATACCTGAATCTTCTCATCCCCGGCTTCCCGGGAGCCCTTCCGCCCGGCGGCCGCCGCGTCCATGCGTTTTGCCAGCCGGGCAAGCACGCCTTTCTGGCCTCCGGTGAAATGACCCGCCTGTACCCGGGCTGGGAATCCTGCTGCACCCATGCAGGCGGCCCGGTTCTCATCGGGAACCCGTTTCAGGCCGAATGGGCGCCGGGCGGCAGAGATCTCTTTTCCCCCGATGCCCGTGACAACCGGAACAGCATCCGCTGGCTCCGGGAACACCTTTCCTTTACCCCGTCTCTCCGTTTTCAGGAACAGCCGCCCGTCAGTGCCTCCCTGCTTATGCCATGGACGGCACTCTTTGAGAAAATCCCTGTCTGGATTGCCGACGAATGCCGGCGTCTCAGTGAATTCTATTCAGAGGAGGAATGATTCATGGATTTTGATCCCATCCGATACGGTGCCAGAGCCGACGGACAGACCGATGATGCCGCAGCCATCCAGGCGGCCATTGACGCCGCTCACGCTGCCGGCGGCGGCCGCGTGCTGCTGCATCCCGGCACCTACCGCAGTTCCAGTCTGATGCTGAAGAGCCGCGTGGAACTGCACCTTGAAAATGGCAGCATGCTTCTGGCCATGGACCGCCTTGACGCCTATTTCCGCCCGGACCAGCCGAAGCAGGACGGCTCTGTTTCCTCCGTAGGCACCCCCGTTACCGGGAAACCCTCCTATGTTTTTCTGTATGCTTTTGATGCCGAGTTTGCCTCCGTCACGGGACCCGGAACCATCGACGGCTGCGGAAATGCCTTTGTCCGCCGGGTTTCCCCTTACTATGTGACCGGCGACTTCTATCCGCGTCCGACGCTGATCTACTTTGAAAACTGCCGTCACATCACCTTCCGGGACTGCGTCCTGTGCAACGTCGCCTTCTGGACGCTCCACATCGGCGGCTGCACGGACGTGCTGATTGACGCCATCCGTATCCTCAATCCTCTTGATGTGGCCAATTCCGACGGCATTGATGTCGATCACAGCCGCTATGTCCGGATCCGGGACTGCCATGTGGAGTGTGCCGATGACTGCATCTGCATGAAAAACACCCTCGGAAATCACGAATATCCCCATACCAAAGGCGTCATCGTCTCCGGCTGCACCCTGATTTCCACCAGTGCAGCCCTCAAAATCGGTACAGAGGGGGTGGACGATTTTGAGGATATTCAGTTCAGCGACTGCATCATCGACGCCAGCAACCGCGGACTCTCCATTCAGATCCGGGATGCCGGAAATGTACGCAACGTCACCTTCTCCAACATCAGCATCCGGACACGGCGCTTTGCCGAAAGCTGGTGGGGATGCGCCGAGCCTATCGCCGTCACCGCTGTCGACCGTGACGGGAACACACAGGGCGGTTCCATCCGGAACATCCGGTTCTTCAATATCGACTGCGAAGGCGAAAATGGAGCCGTTTTCTATGCGGTTCCCGGACGGCTCCGCGACATCCGGATGGAAAATGTGCGGATTGCCCTGCGCCGCTCCAGCAAATGGCCCGTGAACCGCTATGACCTGCGCCCCGGCGAAGGAATGGAGATCCTCGAACGCAAGTCCGTTCCGCTCCTCACGCACGAAACGGAAAACCTTTCTCTCCGGGATGTCACCCTCCTCGGTTTTGACGGCGAGCCGGTTTCCCCGGAACAGTTCTGATCCTGAAAAGCTTCGCTTCTCCAGCCACAGCCGGTCTTTTTTATGCTAATCTTCCTAATTTCTGTCCTCAGTTTTTACCCAGTCTTCCAGATATCAACTTGACTTTCCCTTGCATGTCCAGTAAAATTCTTTAAGGATTGATAAAGTATATGTGTCTTCCCGTCAGACGGTAAACCGCTCAATCACCGGTCTGACCCGGATCCGCATCGGAAAGAGGTTTTTCCCATGGATCGTCTGACACCCATGATCCGGGATCTGGACATGGAATGTGCCCGGCTTCTGGACCGGTTCAGTCCTGTTCTCGGCACACCGGTTCAGCCGGATTATACCATTGATACACGAAATGCCGCCTTTATGGTCTCCCGTCTGATTCTTGCCTATACGCTTTCCGAAAGCACGTATTCCGGAGATCCCGGAATTCTCTCCGTGATTTGTCAGACGCTTGACTATCTCCGCCGGAACCGGCGTGCAAGCGGCTGTTTTGACCTGATTACCTGCAATTTTGACACGGCTCCGGACACCGCCTTTGCCATCAACCAGCTGATGGATGTCTATGAAATCATCGCCGGTGAGACAAAACCGGAAATGGAGGAGATCCGTTCCCGGCTTCGGGAGCTGATTGAGCGTGCCGGTGAGGGAATTGTCTCCGGCGGATTCCATACGCCGAATCACCGCTGGGCGATCTCTGCCGCCCTCAAGGAAGCTGCCCGAATCTGCAGCAGACCGGACTTTGACCGCTGTGCCGGCCGGTACCTTGGCGAAGGACTGGACATCAACGCGGACGGTGAATTTGCCGAACGGTCTGCAGGAACGTACAACGTCGTCAACGATGAACAGATGCTCCGTCTGTACCTCCTGACACAGGACCCGCACTATCTCAATGCCGCACGGTCCAATCTCACCATGATGCTTCACTATTTTGAACCGGACGGTTCCATTTTCACACTGAATTCCACCCGGCAGGACTTCGGCCACAAAATCTATCCTGCCGGATACTTTGTTCTTTATCTCCTGACCGGTTATCTCTCCCATGATCCGGCATTTGCCGCATGGGCCAACCAGATGGAGCAGTTCTGCCGCCGTGCAGGCATTGTTCCCTACGGGCTCCCCTGGCTGATCCGGTTCCCGGACCTCCTGACCTACGCCCGGGATGTGCAGCCGGACCTTGTTCAGCTTGAACAGTACAGCCGGCTCTATCCGGATTCCGGCATTGCCCGATGGCGCCGTGGCCGCATGACCTGTACGGTTCTCAGCGGCCGCCCGGATTTCCTTCATGTCATGCATGAGGGAATGGCTCTTACGCTGGCCATCTACAGCAATGTCTGCGAAAAGCGCAATTTCACCGCGGAAACCATTGCCATGACGGAAAAAGGCTGTCGTCTCAGCTGCCGCATGGACAGCTGGTACTACCTGCCCTTTGACGGGGACGGGCCGGACACCCGGGACTGGTGGGCAATGGATAATGCCAACCGCCGCCGGCGTCAGATCCGGGACAGTCTCACGACCGACATAGAGGTGGAAATCGCGGAGGACAGCATTCTCCTGCACCTCAACTGGTCCGGTCTTGAAGGGGTTCCGATCCGTCTGGAATTCGGTTTTACCCCCGGCCATGTCCGCGGCAGTCAGTTTCTCATGGAAGGCGAAGCCGGAAGGACGCTGACACTGACCGGCGGCAGTCTCGAAGTCACGGATGACGCAGGCGGGCGCCTGACGCTTGACTCCGCATTCGGCGGGCATAACCTGGCCAGCCGGATGGGGGGTGCCTATCCGGTCAAGCCGGACCGGTTTACGGTGCTGCTGACCACCTGTTCGCCTGCGGAAAAGACGGTGCGCATCGGCACATCCGCACTGTTTCCGCCGACCCTGCCCTGAAATCCGGCAAAAGCGGCATGCCGCACATAATATAAGAAGGAGTGATCGTCCATGTCCTCAAAGCCCCTGCGGGAGATAACGCCCAAGCGCAAAGGCTGGCTGAAGCAGTACCTTTCCGCTACCTGGCAGCTCTATGCCATGATGCTCATCCCGATCATCTATATCATCTGCTTCAAGTACAAACCCATGCTGGGGATCGTCATGGCGTTTAAAAAGTATACCCCATTCGGCGGACGGTCCATGTGGGAAATGAACTGGGTCGGCTTCCAGTGGTTCAAGGAAGCGTTTAACGACTCGCTGTTCTGGAAAGCACTGGCCAACACCCTGATTCTCAATCTGGGTGACCTGGTTTTCGGTTTCCCGTTCCCCATTATTCTCGCCATTTTCCTGAATGAGCTGCGCTCCGACAAGATCCGCAAGGCCACTCAGCTCTCCCTGTACCTCCCCAATTTCCTTTCCTGGGTTATCATCTCCGGCATCACCTCCCAGATCTTTGCGGCCAGCGGTCTGCTGAACAACATCATCGCCTCCCTGGGCGGTCAGGCAGTTCCGTTCCTGTCCAATACGATCTGGTGGCGTTTTGTCTACTGGATGATGGGCATCTGGCAGAGTGCCGGCTATTCCCTGATCATCTATCTGGCCGCGCTCATGTCAAACGATCCCTCCCTCTCAGAGGCGGCTTACATTGACGGTGCCACCCGCATGCAGCGCATCTGGCACATCACGGTTCCGCAGATCATGCCCACCATCTCCACCCTGCTCATCATGCAGGTCGGCAAAGTCGTTTCCATTTCCTTTGACCGTCCGTTCATGATGCGCAACGCACTGGTGACCGATGTGGCGCAGGTTATCTCCACCTTCGTCTATGACAAAGGCCTGAAGGGCGGTCGTTTCGACTATGCTGCTGCCGTTGGCCTGTTCCAGTCCGCAGTCGGCATCGTTCTCATACTGATTGCCAATAAAGCCTCCAAGAAAATGGGACAGGAGGGCATCATCTGATGAGTATGACCAATATTGCCAGCAAAAGAAAGAATCAGGATACCGGCACTCAGCTGAATAATGCCGCGGAAAAGCGCTACCAGTTTTTCTGGTCCTTCTTCTTCATCCTGGTCTCCATCATTGCCATTATCCCCATTCTCCGCGTCATCTCCATCTCCTTCTCCTCGAAGGACGCCATTCTGAAGGGCGAAGTTTTTGTCTGGCCTGTCGGCTTCAATACCGACGCCTACACAAAGGCACTCAAAACCGGCAATTTTATCCAGACCATGTTCTACTCCATTGAACTCATGCTGGCCTCTGCGGGCATCAACATGTGTATGACCATTCTGATGGCATTCCCGCTGGCCAGACGGAATCTCCGGCTGGGCAGCGTCATCATGACATTCTGCGTCCTGACCATGTACCTCAATCCCGGCACAATCCCGAACTTCCTGAATGTGCGTGATTTCAATCTGATCAATACCGTCTGGGCGCTCCTGATTCCGGGTGCCATGAGTGTTTACAACATGATCATCATGCGCACCGCTTTCCGGGCAATCGATGATTCCCTGTACGAAGCAGCCCGCATCGAAGGCTGCTCCGAATTCCGGATCATGTGGCAGATTGCCGTTCCTCTGACGGTTCCCACCATCGCCACGCTCGCACTGTTCTATGCAGTCTCCCGCTGGAACGGCATCGAGGACCAGATCTACTATATCAACTCTTCCAACCTGTACACCGTTCAGATGACGCTGAAGCAGATGATCGAATCCATCGCCATCTCTGCCGAGGAAGGCTCCACCACACAGATGACGCCTGAAAACGTCAAGGCAGCCAGCATTACCCTTTCCATGCTGCCCATGCTGATCGTCTATCCGTTTGTCCAGCGCTTCTTCACTCAGGGCGTCATGCTCGGCGCCGTCAAGGGCTGATCCGCCCCTTCCGGTCCGTCTGAACCGGACCAGACACAGGAATTATGCCTTCGGGCTGATTCATATATTTACAAGGAGGTTTTCAAATGAAGAAATTTCTTACCGTACTCCTGGCAGCAGTTCTGCTGACCGCAATCGCCCTTTCTGCCATGGCAGAAACGACCATCAAGGTCATGGTCTGGGACCGCGGTGACGCACCTGCAGGCGGCACCATCGAGAACAACAAGATCACCGAATGGATCAATGAGCAGATCAAGCCCCTTGACATTCAGATCGAGTTTGTTTCTACTCCGCGTTCCGGTTCCGATGACAAACTGGTCACCTGGATGGCCGGCGGCGCAGCCCCCGACATCATCTTCACCTATGGTCAGAGCACGTTCCTCAACTTTGCCACCCAGGGTGGTCTGGTTGACATGGGCCCCGCGATCGAAGCCCTCGGTGAGGACTGCAACATCAAGAAGTATGTCGGCGATGTCATGAACATGGGCAACGTTGACGGCGCACAGTATGCACTCCTTTCCAAGCGCGGCGTTGCCAATCCGCGTCACACCGCCTATATCCGCAAGGACTGGCTGGATGAGCTTGGTCTTGAGATGCCCACCAATAAGGACGAGCTGGTAAAGGTTCTCTATGCCTTTAAAGAAGCCCATCCTGACTGCATCCCGTGGGGCATGAGCGGCCGTACCGACACGGAAAAGACCTACCTCAATTTTGTGGGTTCCTTCGTCGATTTCGCCGATCTCAAGGATCAGTACAAGCACTCCGAGGGTTACATCGTCATGCACGACGGCGCTCTTGAAGGCATCCGTCTGCTCAACAAGCTGTACAACGACGGCATCATCATGCAGGATTTTGCCACCGATACCACTGAGGATCTCTACAAGGCCGCCGTTTCCTCCGGTAAAGTCGGCTTCATCCTCGACGACAACACCCGTATCTTCGACTACATGGACGCCCTCAACTGCGAGAACGGCGCTCAGGTCCGCTCCACTTTCGTTCCGGTTTCCTGCTTCAACCTGGCCAATGGCGACATCCGCAATCCGTTTGAGTATGCCTACGGCATGTACATCATGGTTCCGTGGACCTCTGCCGAGAAGGTCAACGCCTGCGTCACCTACCTCAACTGGCTGGCTGACCCGACCGTTGCCGAGAATATCGCCTATACGCCTGAGCACACCGTTGCCGAGAACGGCGTACCGAATCCCTTCACCGCTGATCAGCTGAGCACAATGGGATACAAGGCCACTCTGGACGATGTGAACATCCTGAACAAGCACTTCAACTTCACCGAGACCCGCGAGGGCGCCATTGCTTCCTATATGGGCAGCAACGTCTTTGAGAAACCCGAATGGTTCGCCAACCTGTACGACACCATCCAGAAGGGCTTCTTCCGTTATCCGACCATGTCCATGGCACCTGAAGTTGAGTCCCAGAAGGGCGACATCGTGAAGGCTGACATGATCACCTACGTCTACCGCCTGATCTCCTGCCCGACCGATCAGTTCGACTCCCTCGAGGCTGAACTGCATGCCAACCTGATCAACGCCGGCCTCAATGAGATCATTGAAGCCCGTGATGCCTACTATGAGCAGGCAACCAAATAACCCTTTCTGAACCTCAGGAGCGCTGCCCGGCAGCGCTCTTTTTTCAGCTTTTCCAGAGACCGGCCTTTGCACTTTGCCGGCACATGAAAAAAGCTGCTTCACCGTTTCGTGAAGCAGCTTTTTTTCTGTCTGAGGATTTTTTAAACTTCAGATTTACTCTGCCGTTTCGTTCTGCTGTGCAAGATACCGTTCATGCACCTCTGAAACGAAACTCTTCTGAAGGACGAAATCGAAGGTGGATCCGTCACTCATGGGAATGTGATAGGTAAAGTCACCGTTTTCGTTCGTTTCCGGTTTCACCTGAGTACCGTCAGCAAGCACAAACACAAGCATATCCCCATCGAACAGGAACGTGCCGGTCAGCTGAGAACCGTCTTCAAATGTGATCGTGAACACGCCATTTTCATAGAGAGACAGCGTCGCACTTCCTTTGGCGGTTTTCAGATACACGGAAGCAATCATTTCCGCGTCTTTTTCCATCGTTTTCCGTTCTTCTTTGCCACTGTCAGGTCCGTAAATGTACCCATTGTTGATGATGGTACCATAGTTCTCAATGGCAAAATACTCCGGATGATCTCCCGGTGAACTAAGTGCACCGAGACTGCCGTTGTCGTGAATCACAACCGTTGCCGGCGTAATAGAACCATAGTTGATCAGCGTCCCGTAGTTGATCAGGCTGCTGGGAACAGGCGGGAACGTAATGCGCTTGGTCACAACGGTAGGCGTTTCCGGTGCAGGATTGATCGGAATGATCGCCTCCGTCACAACACCCAGCCAGATATTGGTATTCGCCATGCTCACAATATCCATATGGTTTTCCAGCGTGCCGGGATTCAGAAGAATATCGCCGTTATTGATCAGTCTGGCGTTCGGATAGAGCTTCCCGCTGCTGTCCATACCATTGATCAGGGCACCAGGCTTCACGCCGCTCTGCGTAACATCATCCTTCCAGGAAACCACGATTCCCTTGTGATAGGCAAACAGTCCCTGATCCGGATCGTTTGAAGTAATCGTAGCCGTATATTGTCCGTTGTTGACCAGTGTTCCCAGATTGTAGAGCTTTCCGTTGACGACCATCGCACCATTGTTGGTCAGGGTAGCTCCCTCGTCAATGGTCATCTCACCGCACTGTTTCTGACTTTCCTGGACCTGTGTGGTCTGGGGCTGCGGCTTTCCTTCGTATCCTTCAATCGTGATAACACCATTGTTGACGAGTTCTCCGCCGGGCATCAGGTCGAGGACACCGCTTGCCAGCGTATCGGTCTGAGGCGCGTCGCCGGCAGCTACCGTTGCACCGTCCCATTCAATTTCCAGCTGGCAGGTTTCATCAATGATCAGCTTGCCGCCTTTATCGATAACAAACTTGGCATTGTTCCCGATCGCCACTTCTGCACCCGTCGTATTGCTGCTGTCCTTGAGCGTCAGCCATCCATTCCGGAGCGTAATACCCGGCGTTTCGCTGCCAGTCGATGAAGTGTTTTTTGCCACCTGAACGTCATAGCTGTTGACATCCAGCGTG
>CACXHF010000002.1 GCA_902767305.1 uncultured Eubacteriales bacterium | reverse complement strand
GCCTCCGCCTGAGTCTTGATGTTAAGATCAATTCGTGCATTCACGTTTGCAGTTTTTATTGCTGGCATATCAAGCACCTCCTCGTTGATATCCATTATAAGCTAATGTGCTTCAGATTGCAACACAATAGCGCACTTTTTCTTTGTGAACTCTTTTTGTCATAGACGCTGATATTATAACTCTTTATTGCCAGTCCAATTCGGGAATTTTTAAGAGATGCTTTTTTGACTGGCCGCAATGTTCATGGTATGCCGTTTCTGTGCTTATATTGAACGTAATGAGGGCAAAAAAGCAGTTCCTGCAAGAAGAAGGAAAACTGTAAATCCCGTTTTTTCAGGAAATCTGCGGAGGAGACTGGATGAACTGGTGCAGTCCGGAGGATGGTCTCTCCGGGAGATCCGCCGGGCCTCGCCGTATTTCCCCGTCTGCTGCGGTCCGGGTGGTTTTTCATATGTCAGAACAACACTGCAGCACTTTTCCGGAATCCACCCGGTCACAGCCGGATCATGTACGCATAATGCTGTTCCTGATGCATGACCTCAAATATTCTGTGAAAAACAAACCGGATCTGGTCTGTGTTTACCGCGCTAAGATCAAAGTAGACGCTGTCCATGGCCTCCAGCGGGTTCATTCCCATGAGTGAAACCATGGCTGCAATTATGGTGAATCCGGATTCAACGCCGTTCGTTTCCTCCGGAACAAATGCTCCCCTGTTCTGCTCGAGGAGATACCGCCTCAGATCAGTTCCCGAATAATGACAGGTATCCAGAAAATACCTGCAGAGAATCCCCCGGCTCACTCTGAGCAGCGTCCGCGGATCCTCTGTCTTTTTATATTCCTGCCACATTTCCTGATAGTCCCCGATGACGGGCGTCCGGTTCACAAAATCCCCTCCGGCTGTTTCGGACCGCATCAGGCACGGAATCACGGCGGACTCATTTTCCCGGTTCTTCCGCACCTCAAAAAACAGGCTGCAGTCGTTATCCGAAAGGCTGTCATTGGCGACCATCTGGAAAAACACCTTGTTATGCGTCAGAAAGAACAGCTGATGAATGTGCGAATCCGGGCACTCGCCGGTTTCAGTCCCTTCCCAGAAACGCGCCTTGCACAGATGGGCGATTTCCCGGATCATGACGGAAAACACGCCCATGACCTCGCTGTCCGTGGAGGTCGCCGGATCATCCACCACAATCACCTTGTCCTCCGGCTGTGCATCTGCCCGCAGGCTGCCCAGAACCGTATGGTAAAAATACAGAAAAGCGACAAACTTCCGTTCCCCCTCACTGAGACCGGACGCCGGACGATCCCCTCTCACAATGGCATACGTGTTATCCTCCCGCTTCGCGAAGCGGAACCCCGTGAAATCATTCTCCGCCAGAGACCGGTTGATCCGCTCCATGGTTTCGGAAACATCCGTCATGGCCGCACGAAGCGCCGCCACGTCCCGGTCCAGCAGACGAATCCGCCCCTCCTGCGTCCCGATCTGCAGTTCAAGTGAACGGAGCGTGCTTTCCGCCCTCTGCTGCTCAGTGCGATGCATGTTGAGAATTGCCTCACAGCAGGCTGCCATGCTCTCCCAGATGACCTTTTCGCACCGTTTCCGCGCCTCCGGCAGATCCCGTGCCGCCCGGATCATCCGGCCGATGCGGGTGTTCAGTTCCTCTGTGATCTCATTGAGTTCCCGGATCGTCGTCCCTGTCTCTCCGAGAGAGATCTCAAGCCGGGGATTGTCAAGCTTTTTCTGAATCAGAAGCCGGTTCGACTCAAGCCGGTCCAGCAGCTGGGAGGCCTTTGCCTGGTAGGCCGCAGAGGGCACCGAATTGCCAAGATTCCGGACAATTGCCGCTCTGGTTTTTGCAGCCGCCTCCTCGTATCGGACGGAGAATTCTTTCAGCTTCTCCATGTCCTTATGGTACCGGGTATCCAGGCATTCCTCAAACCGCTCCTCAAATCCGTCCGGCAGCGTTTCCCCGCAGAAAGGACAGCGTCTGTCCCGGATATGGGCTGTACCGGAGACTGCCCAGTCAAAGCTCCCCGCCGACCGGTACATTTCTGCCAGCTTTGTTCCGGCACGGCTGATCACCGGAAACTCCATGAGCGGACAGGACGGGAACTCCCCGGCATAAAGGGGCTGGTACCGCTCCGCATCGGCACAGGTCTGTCCATAGGCCAGCTGATACGCTGCATCCATTGTCTCACGGGAAACCGCATGCGCGCTGCAGGTCAGAAGCCGGTCCATCAGCGCCTCCGGATCCTCCTCCCCTGCCGTCTCCGGATACTTCTTCCGGAACTCCGCCGTGGTCTGCCACACAGCCCGGATCCGCTCCCTGCCGGTTTCCTCCGCTTCCTCCTGCCGTCGTTTCCGTTCCTCTTTCATTGCCGCAAGGTCAAGGGTCATCTTTTCCCTCTGCTGCATTTTTTCCTCGATCTGCCGCTGGATTCCGGCGTTCTCCCTGGATACCGCATATACCCCCGGGAATCCGTTCACATTCCTTATGTAATGATCTGCGACCTCCTCATTGAAAAGCAGCACTTTGAGCGGCTTCCCGTCTTTCCACGTAATCTCCGATGCCGGATCCGCCAGCGCACGCCCGATGCTCGTCTTCCCCACGCCGTTCTTCCCGTAAAAGAAGTTGACCGGAGCCGGCTCAAGGGTATATCCGTGAATCGTGGGCGTGTTCAGACGGATACTGACTATTCCGGATTTCTTCCGTCCCATTGCGTCCCCTTTCCTCCTTCTGGACGATTCACCGCCGACGCTCTGCGTCCGCCCCGAATCGTCTCCGTTTATGTAATGTCCGGTCACATGACCATACGAACCGGATCAAAGCCCGCCTGCTGCAGCGTCCGGATGAGCGGAACCCGCTTGATCGTCCAGTGTTCCTCCGAGAGTTCATTGGCAGCAGGCGCATGCCAGATACTGAACAGCGATTCGTTCCGGTTGAGAATCTGCTGCGGAAACGGGCAGAACGGTTTCCACTCAAAAGCGATTTCATGCCTCTGCACTCGGATCCCGGTAATGCGGCCCAGAATCGCCTGCTGATATTCATCCGTCGCCCGGCCATCTTTGTTCACAGCCGCAAAAACCGCCGGCAGACGGGTCACCTCATTCTGCTCCACCGGTCCGAGGTCCAGAAAATGTGCCCGGATCTCCTCCTGAATATGACGGTTCAGTGCAACGGACTTGGCTATGGAAAACGAATTTCCCGGACAGAGTCCACCCTCTGTCACAAACAGCTGATACATGCCGGTATCCAGAGAGAGGAGTTCGATCAGGGAATTCCCGCCCTGCGGCGGCATGTGAAAGACCTGAATCTGCCCTACCTGCGCCCCGCTGAAAATGTTGATCCCCGTATAGGTCTGCCCGGCAGGCGCGGCTGCGAAAAGATCCGTCCCGTGCCCCGGCCATTGGCCGGACAGCGGAAGGGCGGGTGTGCCGGCCATCGGCTGTCCGGAAAATGAACCGGAAGCACCGGACGACGGACTCTGATCAGGAGACAGCCGGTCCGAGGGGCCGGCCTTCTTGCTCTGGTCCGGGCTGCCGGCGGACAGGTTCGGTTCCGCCGGCAGCTGTTCCGGAACATTGGCCGACGGTTCCGGAAGCCCCGTTTCGATGGTCAGCGGCTGCCGGATCGACTGCCCGATCGTTTCCCGCAGCACTCCGGCGGCATAAATATCCTCCTTTTCCTGTATCCACTCCTGAAGCGTCCTTTGTCCGCAGGTATTGAGATCCGGCTGCAAAATGACGTAGTCGAGACAGCCGGTCAGGAGGGCGGGCAGTGAGATGCAGGTAAGATTCGGTACGTCTTCAGCCTCCGCCGGCTGACCATCCGGCAAAATGAACAGCTTCCTGCCGCGGAGCCGGGAATCCCGGCTGATCAGCTCCAGTATTCCACGGACCAGCCATTCCATTTTATCTTCCTCCTCCACGGGGAGGAAAAGCCGGCAGAAAATGTCCATCTGTCCAAGAACTGCCGGATACTGTTCACATACCTGCGTATGAAACGTCTGCGTGAACCGCTTCTCATTCAGCGGAATATCTGCGCCGTAATTGTATCTGCAGTTCTTGTATCTGGAGGTCACCGACCTGAACGAGCTCCCGGACAGGCTGACCGGAAAATCCGGAGAGACCATTTTCAGAAAGGCGGCAAGCATCATGGGATCATTCACCGTTCCGTTCAGACCGAGAAAAGAGAACTGCTCCCGGGTCTTTCGCTTCACTGCGCTCAGCAGCGTCAGCAGCGTTCCGCCGCACAGTGTCATTTTGCCCTCCATTCTGCATTGATCGAAAAGTGCGGAATCTGTAAACCGATTCTGTTTTTCTCCGTCTCCGCCTGCCATCTGCGCAGTTCCGTCACGCTGTCCCGGAACAGGCAGCACAGAATGGCCCGGCGGTAGTCCGGATCCTCTTCGGGGAGCGCAATTCCGGCTTTCCGGAAAAGTGTGAGTGAGAGCGGCGGTTCCAGACGCATTCCCAGACACAGGAACAGCAGTTCATCCCTGATGTACGTGTCCTGCTCTGACTGCATCAGTTCCAGAACGCGCCGAAGCGGAATGGTCGAGGCCGCTGCCAGTTTCTCGGCACTCGTCCGCGTATGGACAAGATCGGAAAAGGCCTTGTGGAACCCTTTCAGATTCAGCAGCCGTTCCATCTGTTCCTGCAGGGAAACTTTTCGCTCCTCCTGATACACCTCCCCCACCGTCCTCTCCAGCGTCACTTTCATCCATTCCAGATTCTTACGCCCGAAGCTGATCTGCATGTGGTTCGAGGCCGGATTCCACCGGGTACTGAAGCGCAGACAGCAGACATCCGCCTGGTCGTTTGCATCCGGTGTAAGCCGGCAGCCGTACAGCGTATCCATTACGTAGTCTCTGTGGTTTCTCGCCACAAGCCCGTCCGCGAAGACAAAATCCCCGCTTTCCATCACCTGCCGGAATTCCTTGTCCCTGTGAAACAGCCGGAGCAAATCCTCCCTTTTTCCAATCGAAAGCGTGTAATTGCCGCTCATCAGGGATTCATCCGAGAATCCATAGGGGTCTGTCGAATGAAAATCCGTGGGGTTGTAGATCCCGAAGGCTTCCTTATAGCCGATCTGGATAAACCGCGTGCGGAAATTCCGATAGGTGATTCCCTGATTCTCTCCGTGCAGAATCTTGCCGATCTCGGAGAGAATAAAGCCTGCGCTCATATGATACCCAAGGGGGCGCGGCCTTGCAGCCGCTGCGTGGTAGATTCTTGCAACGGACGATTCCAGATATTCCTTCGGGAGCATCAGGGAATAGGCCATCCGCCGCGACATCGACTGTACACAGCCCATGACTTTGGCCGACTCTCTGGCCTTTTCCTCCGGCATCCAGCGGGTCTGCATCTGCGTCAGGTCGTCGCAGGAAAGCCCCTGAAACCGATAAAACTTGTAATACCAGGCATAATTCACACAGTGCATAAACAGATCCAGCTTCCCGGTCTGGATTGCTCCGGAACTGTCCACTCCCAGGAAAAGGGTATCCTGCTCCAGACACAGCGTCTCCATTTTCTTCCCTGTACCGCCTGCTGCCAGAACCGTCACCTCTGCCCCTTTGAAGCACAGGACGGACTTCAATCCCGGTATCTGTCTGGTCCGATCCACCGCAATGCCCTGCTTTTCTGCCAGAATGATCGGGTCCCGCTCCGTCTGATCTGTCAGTCCCGGCACATGCCAGGTCCGCCAGATCTCATCCGAGCGTTTTTCTCCCGTGCCGCTGGAACAGTACAGCGCTCCCATGGCATCCAGCCGCAGATACCGTTCCCGCCCGGGCGGATCCGTTCTTGCCCAGGTTGAGACATATTCCACCGCAATGCGGTCCTCAAAACTGAAGCTGAGTGTTGCGCCCAGTTCTGCATCCGTCTCCTCTTCCACGTTTGTTCTTACGGTCACCCAAAGCTGAATGTCGGCCAGCATGTCCGTCCGGCTGACGTTGTAGAACTGAACATCACTGACGTGAAAGAGACGGATCGATTCCGAAAGAACCGGCATGTTCATGATTGTGCTGATTTCGCCGGAGCGAAGCGCTTCATTCAGCCCCGAAAGAACCACATCGTAATAGGTCGTCAGGATCTCATCCGCCATGCTCCTGAGTTCCACCGTCCGTGCTTCGCCCGGATGTTCCTTATCCCGGAACAGGAACTCGATCTCCTCTTCTTCTGCCGGTACGTTCAAATCAATCATTCCGTTTCCTCCGAATCTCATTCCATTACAAAATGACTGTGCCGCCCTGGTCCGGCGCACAGCGAAAAGCGAAATGGGGTGACCGAATACGCGCTTGATTATAGACTCTCGTAATTCGATATGTCAACATAAAAATTCTCTTATTTTTCGAAACTGCCTTGCTTTTTCCGCTTCTCTTGTGTATACTCGGTACAGATCAGCGCAGAACCTGCAGATCTGTGGATTCACGCGGGAACGATACGGTCATGTTCCCGGCAATGCCCGCACAGGCACGTCAAGCTGTCAGATGCAAAAGACACGAGGCCGGATCACAGACTGCTCATTCAGAAGATGCGAGGTGCTTTATGAACGAATTCCTGTATCTATATAAAAACTACCGGGCTGACAGATCCCGGGAATTGAATCTGATCGGCAATAAACTGGTCTCAGCCCGAAAAAAACTGGGTCTCTCTCAGGAAGATATGGCAGAAAAGCTGCGTCCATACGGTGTCGACGTAACCTCCAAACAGATCAGCAAATGGGAAAACGGCAACTGCTCGTTTAATGTGTATCAGTTCTTCGCCATCTGCTGTGTACTGGAAGTCGACCCTTCGTTTTTCACGGATGCCGCTCCGGTCCAGGAAAAGCACAATTCCCCCCGTTTAACCGCTGAGGGCAGACGGATGGTCACCGAATTCACGGAATATCTGCTTTCCACCGGCCGGTATACGATCCGGGATACCATCAAGCGCTGCGAGATGCTGGTTTCAAACTACAGGGCATCTGCCGGTGTCGGCTTCAGTCTTGAGAACGGCGACGACTTCGAAAAGATCATGGTTCCGGTGGATGAGGTTCCTGACGGTGCAGACTTCGGTGTCCGGATCGACGGCGACAGCATGGAACCGGTCTATCATGACGGACAGCTCATCTGGATTCAGCAGACACAGACGCTGACCCCCGGCGAAGTCGGTCTGTTTGTGCTCGACGGAAACGGCTATGTCAAGCGGTTTGAAGTCCGTACGCCAAAGGGCGAGGAGGCCGAGGAGTATATGGACAGTACCGGATTTGTCCACCCGCAGTACGTCCTGGTCTCCTATAACGAGCGGTACGACCCCATTCCCATTACACCGGACCGCGAGCTGCGCATCTGCGGCAGAGTTCTGGGCTGACTTCGCAGTTCCGCCTTTCCTTTTGTCACGGAGGATTTTTCCATGTTTACCTATTATCTTGATCTGTCGACAGCCTCTTTCTACCGTGAGGACAACATTGTGCACGATCCTTCTCCTACCCTGATCAAAACGATCCGGAAGGTTCATGACTCTCCGCTGTGCAACCGGTTCATCTATGCCGCTCATGCCATATGCACGGCAGGCGAGATTCAGCCCGGTATGGTTGCACCGGTCATCGCCCCGAACAAGGAACGTCATCCCACTGTCTATCCGATGAAATGGGGATTCACGACGCCCACCGGCACCCTGCTCCCCACCTGCAGAAAAGCCGATGAACACCGCTGCGTCATTCCCAGTTCATGGCTTATCCGGGACAGGTATATCATCCAGACCAAAGGAGCCCGCGAAACCTGGATTGCCGGAACATACCGGATTGAGAACAATTTGCCGGCTTTTGCCGTTCTGACCATCCGTGCCGAATCCTTTACCGGCGAACAGGGCGAATCTCCGGCCATCCTGCGGCAGGAGGATATCCGGCGCTGGCTGAAAGGTGAGCCGGTGAATTACGTCGGTGAGTTCGTCGTCGAGCGGATCTGAGCGTGCACCTGCCCTGCACCTTACAGCGGAAAGGCATCGCTCCGGCCCGCTGACAATCTCCTGTGATCGGTCTCAATTACGAACCGGTCAGGCGTCCGACGCGGCATCGCGGCTGGATTCCGGGTGCTTCCCGGGGAATCAACCGGCGGATCGGTCCATTCCGGACGGTTTTCCGGTTTATCGGGCAGGACATTTCGCGGCGTCTGAAGACTGCCGGTTTATGCAGATTCAGAGAATTCCGAAATGCGATCTGGCCGCAGGCTTTACCGGACATTCTTTTCGAGGAATGCAATAGACGGACCGGTAAAATTTCTGCAAAGACTGAAAAGGTCCTGTTAAGCTGATGAACAGCTTAGCAGGACCTTTTTGCCTTTATGTCAGTCGACGAAATCCGTTCAAAGGACCGGTTTCCATCATTCCCGGGGCGGAACCGTTTCAGCGTGTGCATGAGCGGTCTGATTCAGGGTGGGAAAATCCGTCAGGCGCAGAAAAAAATCCGTCATCATTACACCATGGAATTGAAAACAGCGTGCAGTTATGCTATTTTAATATACGATTGAATGGACTATTGGATTTCTGATTACCGGGGAAAAACATGGCAGGGATTGTTTCATGGAAGCTGATCTATGATTGCAGGCAAAACCGGGTGTTCCGTCTGTGGATTATTTCTGTCTCTGCGCTTCCCCTTTTCAGCCTCATACGGATGATTTATACCGGGCAATATGATTGCCCGGGCAGGCCATGCGCATGATGTCTGATACAGCCGATGCATCCGTACAAACTGAATACGGCTTTCCGAAAAGATCCCGGAGAAAAACAAGTGAACATGCATGATATGGGAGGATGTCCGAATG
>CACXHF010000001.1 GCA_902767305.1 uncultured Eubacteriales bacterium | reverse complement strand
GGACGCCGCCTGTGCATTGCTTCAGGAGCATGGCTTTAAAAATGTCTTTGGAGAGGATACTGTCGAGACCAAGACCTCCAAAGCGGCCATGATGGTTTCACCCTCCGGTTTCTGCATCAGTGTCATCAAACACATCAAGGGAGAAGAGTGAGAAAAGCTTATGGAACTTTCTATTTTGTACAGTATTCCAAGGTCCGGTTTTCTTGACTCGTTTTTTCTTTTCTGTTCAAAAGCAGCCGGCCAGTACGGGCAGCTCTGGCTGATTATCGGAATCGTGCTGGCGGTTTTTAAAAAGACCAGAAAAACAGGGATTGCGGTATTGATCTCCTTTGTGGGAGTTCTGCTTCTGGGCGAACTGCTTCTGAAGCATCTGGTGACAAGAGCACGTCCTTTTACGTTCGATGAGACATTTAAACTGCTGGTCGTTCCTCCGACGAGTTCGTCATTCCCATCCACACACTCTGCATTCGCGTTTGCAGCGGCGACAGCTGTATTCATGAATTACAGAAAAGCCGGAATTGCGGTCTATATCTTCGCAGCACTGGTTGCGTTCAGCCGTCTTTATCTGTTCGTCCATTTCCCGACGGATGTCCTCTGCGGGATTCTGCTGGGCATTGCGGTGGGAATCGCCGCGGTAAAAGTCAGCAATCCGCTGATGGGAAAACTGGCAAAAGAATAACGGGCCGGGAAAGGCAGAGGAAAGAATCCATCATTTAACCTCTGACGTTCAGCCGGAATCCGGAGACTGCTATCGTATTTTCGAAGTGAGGATCTGCATGAGGAGAGCATCTCTGATCCGGATCTCACCGGCGTTCCGGAAAAGAGCGCAAATGGTTTCTGGGTGGACGCCGCGTATGCCGATTTTCCTCAGGAGCAGCCCGCATCTGCATGAATACGGACAATCCGGAGGTGTCGCTGAACGTCAGATGGTGCACGATTTCTGAAAAGCCCGAATTTTTAATTCAACGGAGGAAATACTGTCCTCCAGGTTCAACTGCATGGTTTCCCCTTCGGGGTTTATCATGAACGTCGTTCAGTATGTCAGGAACAATTGTCTGAATGGAGGTATATCAATGAAGAAGAACGTTTCAATGATTCTGGCGCTGCTTCTGGTTCTCGCCTTCTGCAGCTGTGCGTTTGGCGAAAACGCGGCACCTTCCTTTGCCGAAAAGGTGATGCCTGTCGTTCGGGACAGCCTGGAAACCACTGAAACTGTGACTGTACGCTGCTATGAGGATATGCCCAATGTCCCCTATATGAGCGTCACGGACTTTTACAACAGGTTCTGTCTTACAGGCACTGATCTGACCGAAGGCATGAGCTTTGTCCGCAGTGATGACATTTATACGGTCACCAATTTCTGCGGCGACAAAGCGGTATTTGACATTGCCAGTGATGTAGTCAATGTTGACAATTTTGGAAACTTCAGCCAGATCGCCTATGATCTTCAGGTTACTGAGACCGGCGGTTATGACCCGAACTATCCATTTGCCAAGATAAGCCACAGCATCGAGCCGGAAACCGCCACACCCATGATTCTCAATCTGGCGGACTATAGCATTGATCTGCGCGGGGATGACACCGGTGTCTACGCGCCTGTGCAAACCCTCGCTGATATTTTTGCAACCTCGACTCCTTACTATGTCGTGTTAACGGGCGAAAAAATCTATACAAAGGATGAGCTGGGGAATATTCAGGAGAAAGCCGCTCTTGATGAAGATCCGGATTATATTACGGCGGTCAAGGCAGAACGAGGTGAAGATCTGGCGCAGTTCACCTATAATGAACTGTGCTTCAGCATGGATCTCTGGTACGGAAAGCCGGGTCAGGAGTGCATTCATGAGGAACTGCTGACCGAAAAACTGGACGAGATTATCACCCGGAAATATCCTGAAATCAAGACGATGCTGCTCAGCCGTGATTTTGATACCTTCTATGCTGGCCTGAATCACATTTTCCATGGTCTGCTGTTTGATGGCGGCCATACCAGCATGATCTGCTGGACTCTGATCGACACAATGGAAGAATATGCGAATCAGTGCGTCAGAGATGTCAAGAATAAAGATATCGGCGCTTCCTACAACACAGCGGTTCTCCGGAATAAACATAAGATGATCCGGGAAGAAATCCGTGATTCCTTTTACAACGGTGAATTTTATCTGGAACAGGGCGACACAGCCGTAATTCTCATTAATGGATTCATGGTGGACAACGAGGCCTGGAAGGATTTCTATGCCGGAAAGGGCGAGAGACCGCTTGAGGGGGATACCATTGGTACGATTCTTTCGGGTCTTGAGCGAGCCTCTAAGAATCCGGAGATCAAAAACATCATCATTGATGACAGCTGCAATGGCGGCGGTGACGACAGTGCACTGCTGGCAACTGAGTGGATACTGACCGGCAAGGGCAATGTCCGCGACAAAAACCTCTTAACCAATCAGGTCGATATCAAGTCTGTACAGTTTGACATGAACTTTGACGGGGTGTTTGATGAGAAAGATGTCAGCCCCTATACCGGATATCGCTATGGTGTTCTGACCAGCGATGGTTCCTTCTCCTGCGGCAACAACTTCCCCTGGTTCATGCAGGAAAATGGTGCCATGATCCTCGGTGAGAGGAGCGGCGGCGGTGCCTGCGCTCTTCGCATTACCAGTGTATGCGGCATAGAAGTGCGCAATTCATGTGCTTCCAACTGTACCATTACCGCGGATGGAGAGACCGTGGACTTCGGTTGCCCGGTTGATGCCGTCTTCACAGTTGAGGGCGAGAATCCCTATGTGAATTTCTACGATCTGAGCGTTTTCAGCGCCCGGATGAACGAATACTATGATGGCGCCGCAGCCCAGAATGACCGTCCCGGAAAGGCATGGTTCAATTCTGACCTTTATGGAACCTTTGCCGGCCGTGATGACATCCGCCTGCAGGATGACTTTGCCGCAGCTGTAAACCGGGAGTGGGCGGAAAATGTCCAGATTGCCCCCGGTGAGTCCAATACCTCCGCAAGAACTGAACGGGCAGACACGCTTAACAAAGCAAAGCTGGATCTGCTCACCGGAGAGAAGAAAGACGATACGGTTCTGACGTCCCTGCAAAACCTGTACCATCTGCTTCTTGACTGGGATAAGCGGAATGCATCCGGTGTTGATACGCTGAAGCCCTATGTCGAGGACATAATGAATATTGCTTCCATCGAGGAAATGACGGCATATCTCTCTGATCCTGAACGTAATCTGTTTGGTACGCCAATGGTTAAGGATACAGTCATGGCCAATTCGGAAGATGCCCATTCCAATCTTCTGACCATCATGAATCCTGCCATGTTTGGAACGGACATCGAAGATTACACCGAAGGCGGAGAGGAGACCGTCGTCATTAAGGTCAATCGGCAGACATGCGAGTACATGCTGAAGAAGCTCGGTTACTCTGATGACGAGGCGAAGGCGCTGTTTGACAAGTGCATGACTTTCGAGCGTGGATTTATCCCCGGTATTGAGGCGATGGGGCAGAAAATGATGGAACTGGGCGTGGCCCAGGCGCTCAATACGCGCTATACCGGTGAAGAAATGGCGGCCATCTACAAAAATTTCCCGATCATTGACATCTATAAATCACTGGGCTTCGACCTGGACGGCCGCGTGGTATGTGTTATGATGCCGGATGTTCTGGAATGCGTTGATGCAATGTACAACAATGAGCATCTTGAGGAAATCAAAGCGTGGACGCTGCTGCATACGCTCACAGAGTTCACCAGGTATTGCGACCGGGAAACCTACGAGATGACAACGAAGTTCACTGCTCCGCTTACCGGTACTGACTCGCTGCTGGCGGACGAAGTCTACGCAATGAAAACGATCTCCGAGAACGTTTCATCTCTGGTGGACGAGATGTATGTGAAATATTGCTTCGACAAAGAAATCAAGCCGAAGGTCAGAGAACTGACGGTGATGATGATCGACGCATACCGTGAGATGCTGAAGGCAGAGGACTGGATGTCAGAGGAGACACGGAAGGCTGCCATCGAGAAACTGGACTGCATCAGGCTCAACATCTGCTATCCTGAAAATCTGCCGGACGTGGGTACATTGACAATCAAGTCCGCTGAAGAAGGCGAAACGCTGATGGAGGCGATCAGAAAGTCCAGGAGATTTGGCCGGAAGACGATGGCCGACGTCGTCCAGAGAAAGAACGACGGAACCTACTGGAGGTTTGATAACGCCTACAGCTCGGTTGGAGCCTGCTATATTGCAGGTGAAAACTCCATCAATATTTATGCGGGTATCTGCGGTGGAGATTACTATGATCCTGACTGGCCGCTGGAAAAGAACCTGGGCGGACTGTGCATGGTGGTGGGACATGAGATCACCCATGCGTTTGACGACAAAGGCTCTTTGTACGACAAAGACGGCAATCTGAAAAACTGGTGGACTGAGGAAGACAGGAAAGCATTCCAGGAGCGCGTAGATAAGCTGCAGGCGTATTATGCCGCAATCCTTCCCGCGCCTCAGATTTCTGACAAGCCTTATGGGGCGGATGGCGCGACCATGGTCAGCGGCGAAGCGATCGCTGATCTCGGTTCCCTCAAGTGCCTTCTCTCCATTGCGGCAAAGCAGGAGAACTTCGATTATGAGATGTTCTTCAGGCAGATTGCCATTATCCAGAAACAGGCCAGATACGATGCGGCCGAACTTCAGTGGATTGCCACAGATGTTCATCCGGTGGAATTCCTCCGCTGCAATATTCCTGTACAGAACTATGATGAGTTTCTGCAGACTTTCGGCGTGAAGGAAGGGGACGGCATGTATCTCGCGCCGGAGGACAGAATTACGATATGGTAATTCGATAAAGAAAGTTTTCAGCCGGAACGGGATCTGTTTCCCGTTCCGGTGATTTGGATTTCTGAGAGGAGCGATGATATGAGAACTCTGACTGGCTTTTTTTTAGTTCTGATACTGGTTCTATCCATCGGCACTGCGGTTATGGCGGATCAGGGAGATGCAGGTGCAGGTATGGTTCCTTTCCGGTTCGCTTCGAAGGAAGAGGGCACGGTGATGATGCTTGCGAATAAGAAGTACTATGAGGAGTTATCCCCCAATAAGCTTGCATACACCATGCAGTCTGCCGATGCCACTATGGAGGAGTACTTTGCATTTGCAAAGGAACAGGTCCTTGACTGGACTGACAAAGAGATGGATATTCTTACCCGCGGCATGAAAGATTTCGAGGAATCTTTCAAATCCGCAGGATGGAAGATGCCGCCGCTGGATACCATCGTGTTCATTCGAACAACCATGCTGGAGGAAAACAGCACACTCGCTTATACTCACGGAACGCAGATTTATCTGGGTGATTTTATCAAGAGATATACTCCTGAGGCGTATGAAAACGGACAGCTTCCGGACGAATTCCGGACACTGATTGCGCATGAGGTCTTTCATTGCCTGACTCGCTGTAATCCGGATTTCCGTGTCCGGATGTACGGTCTGATTCATTTTACAGTGGAGGAGAGGGAGTATCCGATTCCGCCTTCTGTATGGGAATACTACATTTCAAATCCCGATGTGGAACATCACAATTCCTGGGCAACTTTCGTGATTGACGGGAAAGAAATCAATTGTTTTACTGCATTTATCACCACGAAGCATTTTGAGAAGAAAGGGGATCGGTTCTTCGGGTATGGAATGACGGCCCTTGTTCCGATTGATGGTTCGGATGTATTTTACCCAAAGGATCAGGCTTCGAACTTTTATGAGGTCTTCGGAAAGAACACAGAATATGTGATCGATCCGGAGGAGTGTATGGCGGATAATTTCAGCTTTGCGGTTGTCTTTGGCATGAATGGTCCCTCCGGGAAAGGTTATCCCAATCCGGAAATCATAGAAGGTATTATGAAGATCCTCAGTGAATAATTGAGTCAGGTTCCTGAAACTGGTTGGTCGGATCATGATGTACTGACTGGAAGAGGCTGTCAGTACGTCATGTTTCCGATAACGGGCAGGCGGCAAAAAACGGTTGACATATTCCTGGCCGTATTTTTGCGAACAGGCAGCAGTCAGCGGACATGTTTCCCTTTGTCAACGGGGGGATGAATTAGCGGTTTCATTTCTCGTGCCATGTCGAATGGACAGTAGTCACCGTGACGTGATAACCATAATTCATCCCCCGTAATCGTGTTCAATCTGATTTCAACAATGCATATGCTGCTGATATTCAAGCCGGAACTGCAGCAGCATTGAACGCAGTAACTTCAAATTTTCCAAAAATCTATCATGTACCGAAGCAGGATTCTCAGGTTCAGGGGCACGCCCTGTAACCTGAATTCACTGAAAGCGGCGTGCAGATAGTGTACAGTCACGGACGATCAGGAAGTCAGCACGGCCGGTATAGCAGGACATTGCAGAGAATTTCAGCGGCATGATGCCGGAAATTGAGAATGATTTCGCAGGCACGTGGTTCTGCTGGTGTCCTCTGCTTGTCAGACACATCAGGGAATACGACTGAGCAAAACAGGAGAAAAACGGATATGAGGAAATGTATTCTAGTATTGTTGATCCTTTCCATGGCACTGACAGTCGCTTTTGCGGAGAAAGCCGGGACGGAAAGCGAACCGCCGGCATTGACGCTGGAGGAAATATATCAGGCTGCCAGAGACGCAAGTGATGCAAAGGACTACGCCAGGGCGGCCATGTATTATGAACTGGCTGCAGATCGGGGGCACGCAAAGTCACAGAACAATCTGGCCTATCTGTATAAAGAAGGGCTGGGTGTTGAACAATCCAATGAGAAGGCGATGAAGTATTATCAGCTGGCAGCTGATCAGGGACTGTCAACAGCTCAGTATAATCTTGGCCTGGAATATGACTTTGGTTATTCCTGTGAACAGTCTTTTGAGCAGGCACTGAAATATTATCAGCTGGCGGCAGAGCAGGGCAACGTCAAAGCGATGCATAATCTCGGAGCCATGTATAAGAACGGGGATGGCGTTGAGCAGGATTATGCGAAGGCGATGGAATATTTTCAGAAAGCACTGGATGGCGGATTCGAGTTTGCTCGGGTCAATATTGGTTTGATGTATGAGAATGGATATGGTGTTGAGCAGTCTCTGGAAAAAGCGGTGGAATGTTACCGAAAGGCGAAAGACTATGGCGGGGAAGCTGCTGAGGCTGCAGATGCAGAGCTGGATCGTCTTGCTGAAGAGGGAAAGATCCTGGCTTACGTAATTCCAGATGCTCATACGGATGCACTGAACAGGCTGTACATGCTGAATCGGGCGAGTATCGCGAAAATGAGCATCGGGGACGGCCCCGTCTACGTTATCGGACACCGCAGTCCGGATTCGGATACGGTCTGCAGCGCCATTGCTTATGCGCGCCTGCTGACAATGCTGGGCTATCCGGCCAGTGCAGCAATTACACAGCCGGTGAACCCGGAAAGCGCATTTATTCTGAAGACAGCGGGCGTGGAAACACCGCCCGTGCTGGAGGATGCCGCAGGCAAATCTCTGTTCCTTGTTGACCACAGCGAGTACGCACAGGCAGTAGAAGGAACCGAGGACGCACACATTGTCGGAATACTGGATCACCACGGTGTCGGAACAGTTTCGACGGGGTATCAGTTAGTCTATGAGGCGAAGCCGATTGGTGCCACTGCCACCATCGTCTGGCTGGATTACCTGAATTACGGTCTTGAGATTGATAAACCGACTGCGACGCTGCTGCTGGGGGCTATCCTGTCCGATACGGCAAACCTGACAGGCTCTACCGTTACTGAAGCGGATCGGGAGGCGGTTGCCAGTCTTGTCGGACTTACCGACATAACGGATGTCCAGGCTTTCTTCCGGGAATTACATGCCGAAGCGCTGTCTTATGAGGGAATGAGCAGCGAGGAAATCCTCTTTTCCGATTATAAGGAATATGAGGCCTCCGGTGTCAGATTCGGTATCGGACTGATCAGTGCGATAGACGAGGAACATGCCCGGGTGCTGGCAGAGCGCATGAAGGAAGTGCTTCCGGAAGGCTTTAAGAAGGCTCACGTTGATTTGCTGTTTGCCGATGTCGGGATTCGGGAAGGCAGCGAGAAAACAGACTTCATCATTCCCTGTGAAGGACAGTCCAGAGAGTATCTGGAAACGGTATTCCCCAAGTATGATGAATATGATGGAACTTCCTATATATTCAGGAACGGCGGTCTGGGACGGAAAAGCAAATTTGTACCGGGCCTGACAGAATATCTCAACGCACATCCGCATGAGTAATGTGAACGCAGGCTTAATCTGAAGAGCAATTTGTCCGCTGCGCGCATGAAGAGTGTCAGATGACCTCAAGGACAGACAGACCCCTCATCGATGAAAGCATCTGGTGATGGAATGTACCAGGTGAGATACTCGGGATGAGGGGGGCTCGTGGAAAAACAGCACACCCCCACAGAAAAAATGGATTCCGTTCTGAGACCGGCATGAAACAGTGCTGATTCATCAGACGGGTAACATTTTGGCTGTGGGGGTGTTCATTTCGGATGGACCGGATGCGTGTTTTTCTGGAAGAGAAGGAGGTAATTGGGACAGATTCAGCCGATCCGGAACAGGGCTATACCTGTCGGCCGGATGATCAGTCCGGGGAAGCCGGGCAAATATCCGGCAGTTCATGGAATTGACAGGAGGATGCCCGGTGGAAGAACCGGTCGTGCCTCCTGTCGCTTCAGGGGAAATCACCCGTTTGATGATTTCTCAATCAAGGTTTCACAATACTGTATTCCTTAACGATCTTGCCTTCTTCAATCAGCCGATTCAGATGATTCACGCCGTTTTCCACACCTTTTTCTGCTGCCTGCCGGCAGTATTCCATGGCCTTTTCAAGGTTCGGTCCCACACCCAGTCCGTTTTCATAGACGTATCCGAGACTGGTCAGCGCGAAATCATAACCTTTTTCAAGGGATTCCTGATAGCATTCCATTGCTTTTGCATAGTCCTTTTCAAGGCCCCAGCCCTCTTCATACAGATTGCCAATGCTGTTGATTGCCGCTGCGTTGCCCTGGGCGGCAGCCATCTGATAGTACTTCATTGCCTCCGTATAGTCCTGATCTATCCCGGCCCCGGTCTCATAGTTCAGGGCGATGTTATACTGGGCAGAAGAAAGTCCCTGGTCGGCTGCCATCTTATAACACCTGTTTGCCTTTTCCAGAGATTTTTCAACGCCATTTCCTGTTTCGTACAGCCAACCGAGATTGTTTTGTGATGATCCATGCCCTCGATCTGCAAGCAGCTCAAAGAGGGCAAAGGCTTTGGCGAAATCTCCTGTGTCTAACGAAGCTCTTGCTGTATCAAAATTTCGTCCTGGGGAATAACGATGGAATTGCCTTCATTTGCAGCATCAGTCTCTGCAGACACCGCGTGCACCAGTTTTTCGAGCACATCTGCCAGATGCTTCAGGTCTTCCTCATCCGGTTTATATCCGGCATCAAGGGCTTTTTTATACCATTCAGCGGCTTTAACAAAATCTGGTTCTACACCGATACCTTTATAGTAGCACTCTCCGACAGCAAAAATCCCATCCAGCATGTTTGCGTCAGCGGCCTGACGAAAGTAGAAAAAGGCTTTATCATAATCCCGCTTTGCAGGCTGTTCAATGTAATAAGCCATTCCAAGGTTGTAAGCGGACAGGTAATCTCCCTTTTCAGCAGCCAGCTCATACAACCTCATTCCTTCGTCAATATCCTTTTTGACACCGAATCCATTCATATAACAGCGTCCCAGGTTATGAATCGCATACATGAAACCCTGATCTGCGGCGAGGCGGTAGTACCTGACCGCTTCTTCATAGTTCTGTTCCGTACCATCTCCCATCGAGTACATAACGCCCAGATTGTACTGAGCGGGCGCAAATCCGAGATCAGCTGCACGTTTATAGTATTTCTCAGATTCTTTACTGTTCTGCTCTACGCCCAGGCCATCTTTATAGCACCTTCCCAGTTCGTTCAGGGCTTCTAAGTTGTCCTGCGCAGCAGCTTCTTCAAGCAAGGAAATGCCTTTTGCATAATTGCCTTCGTCGATCAGACTCCGGGCCTGTGCCGTCAAAGAGGAGAGCGTGCTGTTCTCCTCTGCCATGACTGTACAGATACTCAGGAATATAAACAACAAAATCAGGGCACATATTTTTCTCATGGATAAAAATCTCCTTTTCTTCAGCTTGCATTGAAACAGATCCTAAAGGTCAGCATGCTTCCACGAATCGGGGAAAGTATCTTCTCCAGTGAGCGGAGTTTCTTCTTTCTTTTCAGGAGGACCTGATGACAGGGTGTGGCTTCGGAACAATCCTGAAGCAGGCTGCTGCAGACGATGAGAGACTGCAGCAAGAAGTATCCGCATTCATGCGCGGATGTCGGCTATGTCGAGAGAACCCCCGGCTTTTGACTGAAGAATCCAAAAAACTGGCATCACTCCGCCAAAGAAACCGGATCATTCCAGACGGCGATTCCAAAGCCCTCCATAGTGCAATTTCTCAGGACCCGGTTCTGAAGGAAAATGAACGCACCGGTGTGGGACGCAGGAAATGGAGGAGGAAAACCGTGACGGGACAGTCTCTTTGTATAAGACTGGGGCGGAGGTAATCCCCCCGCCCCGGTTCGCGTTTTTGTGTTCGTTTAACGGACGTTGTTGATGATTTCTGTCAGTGCCTTGCGATCATAGAAGGACTCGGGGAACATGAGGGGAATATCCGGAGCCGCACCCTGGTCGATATCGTAGAAAGAACCGTTCTTGGTGAAGGCCAGACGCTGGGGACCGGAGATCTGGAAGCTTGTGCCATAGGCTGTTGTCAAAGGAAGGACGACGCAGCTTCCGCCGCCGGAGGTGCGGCCAATCAGCGTCACGTCATTGGAATTTTTGAATATGGAGGGCACGAGGTTGCCGCAGGAGAAGCTGAGCGGGGAGGTCAGGCAGAAGAGCTTTTTGTCCGTCAGCTTGCGGTCGTTTTCATCAAATTTGCCGTCGAGGTTCAGGTCAATCTCATAGACGCCGGTAGCAAGCGCGCCGGACAGGGTGTTTTTCACGCTGGCGTAGCCCGTCCCCAGGAAGGCAGAGAGTACATATACCGCCGCGTCAGCTTCGCCGCCGCCGTTGCAGGAGAGGTCCAGGACGACGTTTTCAATCGGGCTGTTTTCACGCGTGATCTGGGAATAAGCGTAAGCAATGAGGCCTACATTATTCTCAGCATCTGCTGTGGGGGCAGTCTCGTAGTAATTGATTTCTTTCGGGACGAAGATGAAGTCGTCAAAGGTAATGTAGGCCGTATTTCCGATTTCTTCATAAGGGGGGATTCCATCAGGATATGCGGCATCCCGGGCAGAACTGTATTTCATCCTCTGGCTGATGACTTCGCGATAGACGGGACCATTCCCGATCTTTTCCCGCAGCTCAGTCATCAGACCGTCACGGCTGAAGGGGGAACAGACGAGAACACCGCTATGCCGGTCAGACAGATGCAGTGTGATGATCGTATACAAAGCTGCATCTGCGATGCTTGGGTCCGTACCGCTCAGTGCTTCCCGTGCCCCGCTCTGGTCAGCCAGATTTGCAAAACTGCTGATCCCGTGGACTTCTTTCAGACCATAGAAATTGTCAAGGGTAAAGCAGAGCTCTGCAAAGCTGAACGCACCCATGGCTTCGCTGAGGTCCTTCTTCTCGATGCTATAAAACAGATCAGCAAGGGCTGTATCGCTTTCCAGACCGCGATATTCCACAAAGAAGAGTGCTTCGCCATTGTAATACAGGTTGAGGTATTTGATGGCCAGCAGAGAATCGCTGAGGGTCTGGGCAGGCAAATACACGTTCTCCTCGTCCGATACCAGGTCGATACCGTAACTTCCGACGTTCAGAACCACTTTATCGCCATAGCGCTCGTAGGATTCCGAAGTACGGCGGAAAAGCGACAGATCTTCGTCTGAATGGGGATCGTCCGAACTCAGCACGTCAATCAGCACCCGGTCTGCTTCGGGACGAATGAAGGCATCATAATCGACAAAGGTGATAGTATCGGCATCACAGTCAACGACCATGGTATAGGGATCGCCGTCTTTGCGCGTCAGTGTGCCGGTGCTGCCTTCTTTGGAGAAAGCCAGGTCAAAGCTGATGTCCTGTCCGCTGTGGACAAGGGATTTCATCATGTAGGTATACAGATCTGACCAGTCTGCAAGGGAAAGGTAGGGGACATCCGAATCGCCCACAAAGTACACGGGAATGGTGCGGGTGTCCTTTGCATCGTTCAGGTAGGCGGTCATGTCCTTCTTTGTGATGGCATTCGTTTCGGCAAAGGCTGAGACGCACAGGGAGAGGAAAAGTGCAAGGATCAGCAGAATGCCGGCCAGTTTTGTCAGTCGTTTCATGAATGAGTTCTCCTTATTGTCGTTTTTGATCGATGGGGCGATAGAGCCTTCGTTTCGAAGCCTGTCTGCCGTACTGCATGAACTGCTTCCGGCAGCGTTCCTGAATTCTTCACCTCCGTTTTCAGCAAGTCAAGACCTTTCTTTAAAGCCCGGATATACATCCGCAGATAGAGAGGTTCTGCTAGGAATGATTATACCAAACTCGTATTTTCGGAGCAACTGGAATTCCACACGTCCCCAATGCTTTTTTCCCTTTTTTCCCTTTTATCGGACTGTCTGATGAATGCGTTTCATAGCTGACTGGATTCAACCGGACAGGAGATCCGATCATACCGCGGATGAATGGAAACCAACTGCAGCGGTATTCGAATCAAATCACGTTTAAAGGGTTGACATCTTCATTCTTCGGCGACTATAATATGAAAATG